>NZ_JAFLXH010000048.1:0-32075 GCF_019891515.1 Pseudomonas sp. Wu6
ACAGACAGGGATGTCTGATTGATGCAGCTCATGCACTTTTGTTTGGATAAACCTTCAGGCTACTAAACCCGATCGCCGAGACATTCAGCGACCGAGCCACCTTAATCACGGCCATCCCAGCGCACAAGCCGGCGGATTCTGACCCATGCGTAGGCAAGGGAGCAAGGCATTGCAGGGGGTTGGGATTTTTCCTGCGGGCTTCGAGGCGTCAGGTCAGGTGAGTGACGCGCCAACCGCGCACGCCAGTCGCGCGCGTGTTGCGAAAAATCAGGGTCAGACAACAATTGATTTACTACCCTGATTTCCCTGGTTTCCCGTTATTTGCAGTGATGCTAAGGCGCTCATGGTGTTCAGACAAATTTTAAATGGGGCTTTAGCCGATTGCTGCTGATCACGAACGGTTATTACTGGCCGTTCAGAGAAAACTCTCGGCCCTTGGCCCACAGCTCATACATGCCATCTACCAAATCCTTGGCTATTGCCTGCTGTTTTATCGGATCACGTAGCATCATCAGATCTGAACGAGGCAGCGCGACTAGGTCGATGTTGATTTCCGGGAAGCGCCAAAACATCTCGGTACTCTTACCGGACGAACCAGGCACGGAGGCGCTGAGCTTTTGTAAGCTCTTGCGCTCAGATGGCTTGGCTTCCTCAGGTAAGCCGTAGCCAAAGTAGAACCGGTGATTGAGCTCAATGTAAACGAACCCTGTCATAGCCCCAAGGTCGAAGTACAGTCCATATTCACGATTGCCGCGAGACTTGCTGTAGTAGTTGCGTATTGCATCGCGATTGGCGGTGTCTTCTGGCTTAGGCATGTCAGGGTAGGTCGCCTCGCGGTACGTGCGTATACGGCCCCAAATCTGGTCCTGCAGATCAATAAGTGCCTCCTTGTAAGCCTGTTCGATATCGGCCACAAGCAGCAGGTTATCTCCTTCCATTACCTTCTTTTTTAATTCACTCATGTAGATTCCTCCCTGATCCGTTGATGTAAGTCTCTTCAGCAGTTCAATGTACTGAAACACGCCTTCGCGCAAGCCAGCATCCCGCGCCACCAGAGGTACGCAGCGCTCGAGCCAGTTGATAATGTCCGTTTCGTAACTGATCAGGTCTACCTTGACGCCTTTGGTACTTTGTTCAGACGGCGCTGAACCATCGAGCGTCAGGTAGAGATTGGTAATACGCGTGTAACCTTGCCTTTTTATCAATTGGTCGTAACGGTATATCTGCTCATCTTCGTCGTGATGGTAAATCTTGTTTTCGATAATGATGGCTTGGCTTTTGGCATTACGAATGAATATATCGATGTCCTTAAATTCGGCCTGAACGCTGGCTGTCTCTACGTCGAAGTCCTTGATATGGAGGACCTCGAGCAAGGTCTTGAGCATGGCGCTACCACAGCCATGCGACGCTTTTGGATTCAGCAGGAAGGCCAGAAAGCGGGAGTGCAGATAGACCTCATCGCTGTTGGTGCGTAGTACTGAAAACAGGTTGAAGCCGGGATCGCGGTGATAGGTGGCACGCAAAACGGCAGCAGCATGAAACAAATCACTCATCTTGAGTCCTTTCTGTGATAGTCGAATTGATTTTTTGAGTCGCCCCTGCGTTTTGTATACACGACTGGACACTCTTAGTCGAAAGCAGCTGCTTCAGGTTCATTCGATCCATGTGTCGGGTACTTGAAATGGTCTCCACTGACGCCATTCATTGGCTAACGATAATGCGATGATTATCCACAGAGCGTCCGCTCCAGACGCATAACTGTCGCCGAGCCGTTTTCGGTGGCCTATAACAACTCGGCGAGTAATCGATCTGTTGAATTAAACGCTAGAAGCTTATCCAGAACGCGGCACTTCACGATCGAGCAGCCGGGCGGTGAGCAGTATGCCCAGTTCGCTCAGTTGGTGGATCGCCAGGGCGATGTCGCGGTGTTTGCCGTTGAGGTCTTCGGACAGGTCGAGCAGCAGGGTGCTGACGCTGGTGAACGTTTCATAGCTGTTGGTGATGAGGGTTTCGTTGGTGGTGTTGGGGGCGACGGTGAATAGCATGTTTGAATTCCTGAGTGTGGCTACTGCCCTTTAGCTACTAAACAGAAGGGTGGCAGCTGTGCGCAGGTTAGTAGACCGGGGAATCCAAACGAAAGCCGGCGCACCCGAAGGTGCCCTGCGCACAGCCACCATCAAGTACAGACAGGGATGTCTGATTGATGCAGCTCATGCACTTTTGTTTGGATAAACCTTCAGGCTACTAAACCCGATCGCCGAGACATTCAGCGACCGAGCCACCTTAATCACGGTCACCCCAGCGCACAAGCCGGCGGATTCTGACCCATGCGTAGGCAAGGGAGCAAGGCATTGCAGGGGGTTGGGATTTTTCCTGCGGGCTTCGGGGCATCAGGTCAGGTGAGTGACGCGTCAGCCGCGCACGCCAGTCGCGCGCGTGTTGCAGGCGGCAGTCTTCTTCGCAATCAAAGTGCACGCAGCGCTCCATCGGCAGGGTGGGATGCCAGCTTCGTGCAGCGCCCGGGCAGCAGCTCGCCGCGACGGTGCGCGGCGGCAGAGTTTCATGGAGATCGGATGCCGGCATTGGCCATCAGTGAGATGACTTTCCATCCTTTGGGAGCAGTTCTCTTGCCATCTCCATTGCCTGCTCACGTGAAGCAGCAAGAAGCAAAGGGTAGCCCCAGAACTTGGCAAACACGAGCGCAAATGCCTTGAACCCAAGGCGTTTTGCCGAGTTGGGTTCAATCATGATCATTGCCAGAACCCACTTTCGCAATTCAACCTTGTGCTTTTTCATCCAGAGCGCGGTGCGTTTTTTTTCTTCCGCAGAGTGCTCATGGTCTTCGGTAGGTACGGTATCGGTCAAGAATACGAAGGGCTCTGCGCGCTGCAAGTTGGCCTCTAATTCGGCGAAGTCCTTTTGGTGATCGTGTCCGGGTTCTTGCGTAAGGCTCATCCAGACAAAAGGGAAGTCAGAACTATTCACCGACATGGTCGTTTCCTTTGTTTTTAACACAACGCCAGGTGGCCACGATGGCGAACACGCCGGGCAACGTAATGAAGAACACGGCCGAAAAAGCAACGTGCCAACCGTCGCGCAACCCATCGGAGATTCCCCCGAGGGTATTCAGGCCGACAAGCAGGCTGCCGAGAACCAGGGCAACCCACTGAGCCCTACGGGTTCCTGTTAGTGCGAGAAGCACCGTGACGATCCAGGAACCATAGAATGCGGAAAACATCCACAGTATATCGGGCTCGAACGTAATCGCCGGTGTCGCTCCGGGCGCTCTCGCAAAATCGTTTACATAGAAAAATAACTGGAAGGTGACAAAAAGTACGGCACCAACGGCTGTCGTCAACCAGAACAAGGCGACTTTGTTTGCGTTGTTCACCGCAGGCTCTTGGGGGAGGTGTAGCGTAGGCTGGAGGGGCATAGGAGCTTTCTCGATAATCAATGGGCTGTTGGATTTCTAACGGATGAAGCGTTCGGCCGGGGGAATCAATACCTATAGTCCAGCGTCACCATCAAGTTGCGTGGTGCGCCATAACCCACAGTGTCAAAATCGCCCTTCTGCAACGCGTACTTCTTGTCGAGCACGTTGTTAACGTTGACCGCTGCGGTGATCTTCTTCGTGATCGCGTAGCGCCCCAACAGTGATACCAGCGCATAGGAACCTTGTTCCCCACCCAATGAACTGATGCCTGTATTGGGCGCCTGGTAGAAGCGGCTTTGCCATTTGACGCCTGCGCCCAGCGTCAACCTGCTCCACTCTCCGGGCAACTGGTAGGTGCTGAAAAGCTGGGCAGTGGTGCGCGGTATTTGCGAATTCAAGCGGACGCCATCGCCGTCTTGTGCCGTGAAATGGGCGATGCCTGAATAGATGTTCCAGCCACGCGCCAGCTCGCCCTGCAAGTCCAACTCGATCCCGCGCGACTTCGTCCCATCCGAGCCCATATAGGCTTGGGCACCATTTGGCGTACGGGTTCCTGCGACGATCTGTGCAGCGTTGTCCAACTCGGTCTCGAACAAGGCCACCGACGCATTCAGACGTCCGTCCATGTAAGCGCCTTTGAGGCCGACTTCCTTGGTTTTCCCCTTTGTCGGCGTGAGCACGTTGCCCCTGCTGTCGCGATAGTCGGTTTGCGGATTGAATATGCCCGTGTAGCTCACGTAGGCCGAATAGGTCTTGTCGATGTCGTAGATCAAGCCGGCATACGGGGTGAATTCACTGCTCTTCTTGTAGTGCAACGACGAGCCGCCGACGGCGTCGTCGATTTCGTAGTTGCTGAAGCGGCCGCCGACAATGAGTTTCAGAGGCTCGGCCAGCGAGAACCGGGCTGCGCTATAGACACCGCTCTGTTTGATCAGGGTGCGGGTCGGTATCGAAGCCATGGCATCGAAGTTGGGGCGGGGAAGGGCCGGGCTCAGTTGATAGACATTGACCGGCGTGAAGCCTGCATAGAACGGAGCGATAGCTTCCTGGCTGGCGGTGCGGCGCGAACTCGTCGCCCCCACCACCAAGTCATGCTGGCGGCCAAGCAGTTCGAAGGGGCCGCTGGCCATCACGTCGAAGGTGTTTTGACGGCTGCGACCTTCGGACGCCAGTGCCACCGGAAAAGCCCCGTTGGGAAAGGAGCCCAGCCCCGTGGCGCGATCGGGGCGACCGACCAGGCCGAGCAGTTCGGCATCGAATTGCGTGCGGTATTGATTAGCGACGGCCCGCAGGTTCCAGCCGTTGTCGAAGCGGTGTTCGACCTCGGCAAACGCCGTCTTGAGGGTGTTGTCCCAACGGCTCCAGTTCTGCGCGTAGTTCTTGGAGCGTGAATACTCCGCCTGCGTGCCGTCGCTGAACCATAGCGGTAAACCTCCTCAGGTGGAGCCCTTCGGTGTGATGTCCTGGTAGTCATAGCCCAGGCTCACCGTGGTGTCGGGTGTCAGATCTGCCTCAATGATGCCGTAGAACGCCTTCCTCTGGGGCTTGTACCCATCCATGTACGAGTTTCCTTCCTGGGACGTCCCGACCATGCGGGCGCGGATACGGCCGTCCTCGGTTAACGGAGTCGATACATCGGCCATTTCCCGGTGGGTATCCCAGCTCCCCGCACCGAGCGAGGCGGACGCCGAGAATTCGCGGGTCGGTCGTTTGCGCACCAGGTTGATGGCGGCCGAGGGATTGCCGGTGCCGGTCAGCAAGCCGGAGGCGCCGCGCACGACCTCGACACGATCGTAGAACGCAGTATCGAGGGAGCCGATGCCGCTCCCGTTGACAATGTCGCCGACGACGGTGGGTATGCCGTCGTACTGAACGTTGTTGATCAAGAAACCACGCGAATAGAAACTCGTCCGTTCGCTGTCGGATTGGTACGAGGAGACGCCCGTGGTGTTATCCAACACGCCTTGCACCGAGTTCAATTGCTGGTCGTCCATGCGTTGGCGGGTGATCACCGTCACCGACTGCGGTGTTTCCCGCAGCGACAGCGGCAGGTGCGTCGCCACCGACGTCTGGCCCGTGGTGTAAGAGCCAGTACCTTCGGTGGTTGCCGTATCCATGGGGCTGTTACGGTGATGGCCGGCAAGGCTATCTTTTCTTGATACGTCCCCTCAGCCCTGGTTTGAATCTGCCCTGGCTCGGCGGCGAATGCGCCCTGGGCACTCATGAGAACTGCTGCCGCAACTGCCGAGCCCAACACGGTGCGGGACGCGTTCCTGCTTGCGCCTTTGTACGGACCATCCAGATGAGGACAGCCAGCGGGCTCTGCCCTCCAACCACTTGGCCAACTGGGCTGATCAACTGTTGCCATGATGAACATCAACAATACTCATTTGTATTTAGATGTTGCATTTAACAACGGGCACACGGGTGCTTGATGGCGAAATTAGGCCAGATTGTTATTCAGTCAGGCCAAGCGAGATGCTATGTGGAGTGCAAGGGCGGTCATTTGTCCCGAGCCTGGATAGCCCGATCCATCAGGGTAAAATTTCATTGGGGAGTATGATGCTGGGCACTGAAGCAAGCGCTGCGCCGCTGATGCGATCCGAGAGGTATCGTGCCGGAGGTTTGCCCACCGCCTTGCGGAACATGGTTACGAAACCGCTGGCGTTTTCGTATCCCAACTCCAATGCCACCGTTTGCACGCTTTCACCCTTGGTCAAATGTTGCAGCGCAAGGATCACATGCAGTTGCCGACGCCAGCGCCCAAAGCTCATCCCAATTTCATGCAGCAGAAGACGGCTCATGCTTCGCTCGCTCATGCCAATTCGAGTAGCCCAATCGGCCTTCGAGGTTTTGTCCGAGGGGGCGGCCAGCATCATTTCCACAAGGCGGTGCAATCGGGGATCACGCGGCATGGGCAGATGCAAGTCTTCCACCGGTGCCGCCACCAGCTCGTCGAGCAATGCAGCAATCAACCGGTCTTCCCGTCCCCCTGGCGCGTATAACTCAGGAAAACCGGCCACCTTCAGTAGCAACTCGCGTAGCAAAGGCGATACCGAAATCGTGCAACAGGTTTTCGGAAGGTCCGGTGCGGCGTCTGGCTCAACGAACAGGCAATAGCATTCCGTTTCACCCGCTCCACGCGCCGCGTGCGGCAAGTCTCCCGGTATCCATATTGCGCATTGCGGCGGCACGATCCAGACACCGTCGTCAATCTCAAAGTTGAGGATTCCGCGTAGGGAGTAGATCAACCGCGCCTTGCGGTGCTGATGCCTCGCATTTTCCCAGTCTTTTGTGACCCATGTGGCACTGAAGGCCACAATAGGTCGCGAGATGCTGTCGACGTCCCAAGGCACAATTAGATCGGTAATTGCAATGCTGGACATGTTGTCTCGTAGAGCCCCGGATTGAAGATGAGGGCGTTGGCCTAATCGGAAAATACTATGACCAACCTGCTCAATAAGGTCTAGCCATTCCTAACGCTCGGGGCCTGGCTCCTTCTGGAGGAAAGAGGGCAATTTCTCTGCAATGGGCAACCCGGCTCCAACAGGCGCAGTGACAGGAACGATTTGTTGAAGGTGTTTGAGCCGTGACGGCTTTTGGCCCAGAGCGGACCTCAATGAGCAATACAAGAAGTAGCCATCGCGCAGATCTTGTCCCTTGCCAATCAAGCACCGTGTAGATACTGTCCACTTATGAATCAGCTACGTATTGCCTCGACCACCACTACCACGACCGCCCGAGGCGGGTCGTGAGAGGTGTCGTGAGCCAATAACGCACGAACTTCAAAGGCCCGCCAGTGATGGAGAGGGCCTTTTCTTTTGCCCTTGTGTCGCTGGTCCAAACGCAAGGAAAAGCACTATGCATGCACTGTTGATTCTCGATATGCAGGTTGGATTGTTCCATGGCCCAGATAAACCATGGGCTGGTGAGGCGCTGCTAAATACGTTGAATAGTCTGTTGAATAAAGCCCGCAGGGCCGGCACGCCAATTTTTCTTGCTCGCCACGTGGGGCCGCCCGGCTCGCCTATCGAACCTGGAAGCCCGTTGACGCAACTGGTGCAGGAACTGTTGCTGCAAGGCGACGAAGTGATTTTCGAAAAAAGCCGACCTAACGCTTTCGCCATGACTGACCTGGCCGATCGACTAAAGGCTTGTGGTTCTCAAGGCGTGGTTATTGCCGGAATGAAGACCCAATATTGTGTCGACAGCACCTGCCGCGCCGCACGAGATCTTGGATTCGATGCAGTGCTGATCGCTGATGGTCATAGCTGCACTGACACTCCCGCATTGAAGGCTGAAAGTATCGTCGCTCATCACAATGCAACCCTGGCGGGCCCATTCTGTCGTGTCGTTCACGCTGAGGACTGGCGTTTTTAATCTGCATTGATAGATCGACTCAAGTTCTGGGTCGATCTGTCCGCTTTGGGTCGGTTCCGGTCTTTCGCGACCGTCTACAATCGACCCGTTGCCGCCATCCGCAGGAGCAACCAGAATTGGGGCTGCTGGGTGAGGTGACGCATGGCGACAATTGAAGTATCAGACAAAGCCGACTGGAAGCTTTTCGAGGACTTGGCCTGGGTTCTTGAGCAAGGGCTGGGCGGTCGCCATCTATGCCACCCATGATCCTGTGGTTGATTCTGACGAACTAATGGCGTGGCGGGAGAGAACGACCGGGGACTTCAGTTTCCATGAGTTGAGCGGCAACCACTTTTTCCACTCTTCACGGCCGCAAGGGCTGGTCAGAAGCTAACCATCAGCGCCCCCAAAAAGCCTTTGTCACACAACAAATCGGTTAACTAACTGATTCAGGTTAACCGCTAGCTTTGACATCTCACCACACGCACTCGCTGTTTGCGCGGCTCCAGCAGCACTCTGTATTGTAAGTTCACGTATGCTGATCAGGTTTCGATCAACTTCCCTAGCGACGTGAGATTGCTCTTCAGAGGCTGTCGCGATCATTAGGTTGCGTTCGTTAATTTGAATAATGCCCGTTGATATTTGATCCAGTGAGGTACTGGCCTCTTGGGCGACACCAAGAGATTCGGTGGCCAGGTCTCTGCTTGTATTCATCGCCTTCACGGCTAGGTCGGAATCACTCTGAATAGCAGCAATCATCTGCTCAATTTCCTGAGTCGACACTTGGGTGCGGTGGGCTAATGCCCTTACTTCATCAGCGACCACTGCAAACCCACGACCTTGCTCGCCAGCTCGCGCGGCCTCGATAGCGGCGTTTAACGCCAACAGGTTGGTTTGCTCTGCAATTGCCCGAATCACCTCGACAACTTTAGTGATGCTTTGGGCACGATCTGACAACCCTTGAATCTGTTGGCTTGTGTTTTCGACGTTACCGTTCAGCTTTTGAATTGACTTTAACGTCTGAGCCACCCGCGCCAAACCTACCTCAGTGTAACCCTGGGTACGCTTTGACTCTTCGGAAGCTGACTCCGCGTTGCGAGCGACCTCATCAACTGCCGCACTCATTTCTGTGACCGCTGTTGCAGCCTGATTGACTTCATCGTTCTGGGAAACAAGGCCCCGGCTTGACTCTTCAGTAACCACCGTCATTTCCTCCGAAGCTGAGGCCAACTGGGTGGAAGAATCGGATATCTGCATAATTGTGGCACGCAGGTTTGCCTGCATCTGCGCCAGAGCTTTCAACAGTCTCCCAGCCTCATCAGTACCGCTGACCAATACCTCCTTGGAGAGATCACTAGCCGCGATACGCTCTGCCACAGACAGGGCATCGTTAATCGGAGAGGTAATACTTTTCGTGAGCACTAAAGCCAACCCAGCCGTCAAAATGACCACGCCCGTTATAAGCCCGATAACAAGCCAAAAACCATTGCTATAGAGATCGCTCGCGGTTTGCCCAGCCTGCGCTGCGCCTTCGTTGTTAAAGTCGGTCAAGTCTTTAATTTGCTGCTCCATTGTATTCGTGAGCGGGCGAATGCCTGTACTCACCAGATTGACCGCTGTGGCGATGTCACCTTGCCTCATAAATGGTTCGAGAATATCCAGTTGTTTGGAATATGCATCGGCGCTGTTTTTTACCGGTGTGTAAAACGAGCGCTCTTTATCACTCGCTATCAGAGGATCATAGTTTGCCACCGCATCGGTGAACGCCTTGCGATAGCCGGCGAAGCTCTCAATGTTCTTTTGAATGGATTGAGGATCGGCAATGGCTCGCTGGGTCTCAAGCCTCAGGCGAAGTGTCGCTTTGTCCATCAAAGCCGTTTGTCGGATACTGGCCATCCAATTGAGCTCAACGTCTTTTTCGGCATCCCTAAGCTTGCCCATTTGCAGGACTGCGAATACGCCGAGTACAAAAACAAGAACGATGATTGAAGCGAAAAACAGGGCAGCTCGTGGAGCTAAATTGAGGTTTCTGAGGCGCATACAACGTTCCTGCTTTCCAATGATTATTGAGATACTGCACAGGCTATCGACTCAAAGCAGAAAACTTGAAGCACCTCGTCGAAAGGTTAGGTGAATCGCCCCTGGTTTCATAGACGCCTTCAAGTTTCAAGGAAGGGCTGCTAACCCTGCGTGACTGTGCGCTTTTGGCCGAAAGCTGCCGCATTTTGTGTCATTCGACGCAGCCATCAAAAGCAAATCGCCGCGTCGTCGTACGTGTGTACAACGACTCGGCGAGTAAAGTGTCTTTCGAGTTGGGTGCTTGAAAATCAGCCAGCGCACGGCACTTCGTGGTCGAGCAGCCGGGCGGTGAGCAGTACGCCCAGTTCGCTCAGTTGGTGGATCGCCAGGGCGATGTCGCGGTGTTTGCCGTTGAGGTCTTCGGACAGGTCGAGCAGCAGGGTGCTGACGCTGGTGAAGGTTTCATAGCTGTTGGTGATGAGGGTTTCGTTGGTGGCGTTGGGCGCGACGCTGAAGAGCGTTGCTGAGTCTGCTTTGAACATGAAGATATCCTGAGTGGTGCAACCACCTTCCGCTACTAAACGGTGGGTGGCAGCTGTACGCAGGTTAGTAGACCGGTGGATATCTAAAGCCGGCGCGCCCGAAGGCGCCCTACGCACAGCCACCATCAGGCACAGACGCAATGTCTGATTGATGACGCTCATGCACTTATAGATACCCGAACTCAGGCTACTAAACCCGATCGCCGAGACATTCAGCGACCGAGCCACCTTAATCACAGCCATCCCAGCGCACAAGCCGGCGAATTCTGACCCATGCGTAGGCAATGGAGCAAGGCGTCGCAGGGGGTTGGGATTTTTCCTGCGGGCTTCGGCATCAGGTCAGGTTAGCGACGCGCCAGCCGCGCACGCCAGTCGCCCGCGTGTTGCAGGCGACAGTCTTCTTCGCAATCAAAGTGCACGCAGCGCTCCATCGGCAAGGGTGGGATGCCAGCTTCGTGCAGCGCCGTGGCGGTCAGTTCGCGCATGCGTTGGTCGGCACCGCAACTGAGGGCGAGTGCCTTGTTGGCGCGGGTGTCGAATACCCAGGTCACGCGCAGGCTTTGGGGGAAGGCGCTGTAGTCGACGGTGTGGGTCAGCCAGTCGAAGCCCGGGATTTCGGCTTTGGCGGTTTCGCAGGCCTCGGTGAGGGCGGCGATCAGTTGCCGTTCGAGGCGGGCGCAGTCGCGTTTGGTCAGCGGCATCGGGGCTCCGGTTGTGCATGGTTGCGTGGGGCAGGCCCGGCCTTGTCCGACTCTGCTTTGTCGATCAGACGCGCCATCAATCGAACGCGCTTGAGGCGAGGCAAGGCCGTAAAACATTTTTGGGGTGAATCAGCCAGCCGTTGGAATATGCATATACTACCGGCATTGTGAGCAGTAAAAATTGTTTCTATATAGAGAGGGTCGTTTGACGTCGATGAAGACAGCTGATCTGCTTGAGTATTTGAAAGAGACCAGTACCGAAATGACCCGAGGCAATATAGATGAAGCGATGCTCCTTCATTTCGATTTGATAATGGAAAGCTATCGGGGCAAACCTTTTTTCTATAAAAATCTGTTGAAATATGACAGGTTCATGGTCGCGCTGTCTTTAATCGGCTTTGGCTACAAAGATGAACAAGTTCCCTTGTCCGAAGTTAAAGCTTTTTGCCAGAAACGCGGCTATATGTCTCGCAACAGCCTGGATGCCTATTTCTCCTTTCTAGTGGTCAGCGGCTATATGAACGTTCAGCTCCACGTTCAAGATGGACGTCTGCGTTGTTTTCAACCCACGGATAAAACATTGCGCGATGCCACGCCGATCATCAAGTCATATTTATTGCCATCGCAGATGATCCTTCCTTACGACAGTTGGTTCCCGAGCTTGGCAACGTCCGTGGATTTATTACGAATCTATGCTCGGGGGTTTACCAGAATACTGGAGTCGGATTTCCTGCTTGATAAACTTTTACCTGAGGCAAAATGGATTCTTAATCGCGATGGCGGTCATTTGCCAATGCTCGCGCTGTACACGGATGCCTTGCGCAACGGGTCGCTGGAAACCGGTTACAAAGTGTCGTCCTATGTGGAGCTCTCGCGATGTCTTGGCGTGTCAAAAACGCACATGCAACGCATGATCAAAGAGGGCGAGTTACAGGGCTACTTCAAATGCGATAAACGTCTGATTGTATTGAGTCCGGCGTTTGTTGAGTTAATGAGGCGGGCCATGTCGATATGTTTCGCAATCACGCGGGTGAGTATGGAGCTGGGTGTGGCTGAGGACCCGGTTAAGAATAGCTCTGTGGATACTTGCAGTTTATTGAGGGCGTGAGCCCGATATAAGCGCCTTGTTTTATTCGGTCGTCCTCTCGAAAACAGTGTTAACCACCAGCATTGTCCTTTTTTACACTCGCTCATACCGGAGGTCAGTGTGTTCAATCGTCGAATCAAGAATGCTCTCTTTGACTGCCAGGAGGAACTGACGACGTCGCTGGGTACGCTCGCCAGCATCGAATCGGTCTTTCTCTCCATACGTGTTGATGGGGCTGGGCGAATTATCTCGGCCAATCAGCGGTTTGCGGCGACGCTGGGGTATTCGCTGGAAAAACTGTCGAATATGACAGTGAGTGATATCACGGATGAGCCGCACAACGATTTCGCCCCGAACCTGTGCGCCATCGAACGGCAACGCTATCGTGCCGCCGACGGCCGTGCTGTGACGCTCGACATCGGTTGGATTACGGCAGCAAACCGCACATTTCAGGGCTACGGCGTCGTTGCGCCCCCTCCTGCCCAAGACGAACGGGAGGCTATCGAAATGTTCAGCGCGCTGAACCGTTCGATGGCGATGATTCAATTCAACCTTGCGGGTGAAGTCATTTATGCCAACGAGTCTTTCGTTCAGGCCATGGGTTATAGCCTTGCCGAGATAGAGGGCAGGCATCACCGTATTTTCTGCCTGGCGGAGGACGTGGCTTCGGCGGATTACTCCGAGTTCTGGAAGACTTTAAACAAAGGCGTATTTCACGCCGGGCGCTTTCGCCGGGTGGATAAAAGCGGAAATGTGGTGTGGTTGGAAGCCACTTACAATCCCATCAAGGACGCTGCCGGCCGAGTTTATAAAATAGCCAAATTCGCCAGCGTAGTGACCGCGCAAGTGGAGAAAGCCGATGGGGTCAAGCGCGCCGCTACAATGGCTTATGACGTGTCGTTGGCTACCGATGTAAAAGCTAACAAAGGTATGGAACTGGTCGCGGACTCGGTACATGGTGCCCAAACTATTGCGCAACAGATGGCCTCAGTCAACGACAGCATGACCGCGCTTGAATCCCAGTCGCAGTTGATCGGCTCCATCGTTGATACCATCGGCGCCATTGCCACCCAGACCAACTTGTTGGCGCTTAACGCTGCCATCGAAGCGGCACGCGCTGGAGTACACGGACGAGGTTTTGCGGTGGTGGCGGATGAAGTGCGCAAACTCGCCGGCCGCACCAGTTTAGCCACGCAGGAAATTACGGGCGTGGTACGGCAAAACCGTGAATTGGCCGCTCAAGCCGCAGTGCGTGTCCAGTGCAGCAGAGACCAGGCTGACGTTTTGCTGAAATTATCCGAGCAGGCAGGCGTGGCAATGGCTGATATCCAGCTTGGTGCCAGGCAAGTCGTGGAAGCCATTGGCAGGGTCAACAGCGACCTGGATTAAGTTCTCAACGTGCTGCGCAATAGTGTTTACGTAGCCGACGCAGTGTTATATGCATTTTCTGATTAAGGAGGGTGTTACCCGTCGAGGATCGTTTGCGTCATGGATTAACGCTCGCCCGGACATTTAACATACATCCAGGTCATTTTGGCAAAGGAGTTTCAGGATGCCGGCGATTTTCAAGCTCAGACCAAGAATGCGAACACTGCTATCACCCGCTGTGAACATGATTGAAAGGGTGGGGCTGATTGCCTGGATAGGGGTTCTGCTGATAGATCCCATGACGACGCTGGACCTGCCAAACATTATTATCACGCTGTCGCTGTTAGGGGTCTGGTATGTTCATCGCATAACCGCTCACTTCTGGATCTGGAGAGTGCTTGGCGTTCTTTATATTGTGTTGTTGTCATTGGGTTTTGCGCATGTCATTGATGCCAATGCGGAGCTGCGCGTCTTCACACTTCCGCTTGCTGTAATCATCGTGGTGAGCAGCGCCATCCTGTTTGTTGCGGTTCAAGACTATTTCCTGTCTGCGCTGCTGGTTTGGGTAATCATGTGGCCCACGCTTGACGTTGGTTTGTATCGCGGACTCGAAGTGTATCTCGCCATTTTCTGCATCGCTTCCATGTCTGTTGGTTTTACCCTTAGCTTTACCTATTTAAGGAACATGCGTTCGGTCCTGTTGGTGGAAAGCGAGTTCAGAACATTGGCGGAGACCGACTTTCTTACTTCCATTCTCAACCGACGCGCCTTCATGGCGACCTTCCAAAGTGCATTGGCGGGAGGTCGCAGCGGGTATTTCATCATGTTGGATATTGACGGTTTCAAACAGAAAAACGACCAGTACGGTCACGATGTGGGCGACAAGATTTTATGCGCCATGGCCGCTTGTCTGAAATCGACTCCAGGCAGCCACAGTGTCGGGCGGCTCGGCGGGGAGGAATTCGGTGTCTTGTTGCTGGGGGACAATGACGCCGTCGCCCATGAATATGCGTTGCGCTTACTGGCAAACATCCGTTGCAGCGTATTGCCTCCGCATCAATACACCTGCAGCGCGGGGGTCGCGCCGTTCTCGGCGACATCGGACATGTCAGCGGTGCTCAAATGTGCGGACATCAATATGTATAAAGCCAAGCATGACGGTAAAGATCGAGTTTTTCAGAATGGCAAACGCATCAAGCCGCTGCTTCCTGCGACTAAATGATGATGAGGGGACTCCGGTTGCACGTGGTTGCGCAGGGCAGGGACGGTGCTGGCGTGCGCCATATCGGCGGTCGCGTCAGTCGATGAAACCTGTGGGGCAAAAAAAAGCGAGCCGATGAAGGCTCGCCAAAGGGAGGTAAACGGTCAGTTGGCAAGCAGTTTGCCGCTGAACAGGCTGATCAGGGTTTTCACCATCAGTACGGTGAGTACCACCGTGAGGAACAGCAGGATCGCTGCGGCGATGACTGTCAGCACGCTGCTTTCCTGGGCATGTGCATATTCAGCGCCGCATTGCTCAGGGCTGCGATGGGAAAGCTGATTGCCCACCACGAAGGGGCAAAGGGCACATCGCGACGGAACACTTTGAAGCTCAGCACCACGAACAGGAACAGGCCGAAGTAGAACAACACGCTGGCAAACCGGTCGATCTCGCCGAATACATTGGTGTACGCCAGGAAACCTACTTCAAAAGGTGCAATCAGGACCATCAGCGAAGGCACCATGCCTTTGGCCAGAGGGGCTTCATGCACCAGTCGCGAAAAAATCCGGGTGAAGAAAACCAGCGCCAGCACCGCACCCACGGCGAGGGCAAACAGGTTGAACTCAGCCGCCCAGGCCATGGGCATGTGCGCGCCGGTGACCGCGATATCGAGGGTGGCAACACCTGGAATCAGCCAGGCAGGTACGGCATTCAACGCGTCCTGGTTGCCCGACAACAGGCGCAACACCACGAAGCCTGCGAGCAACACGGTCAGTAAGCTCCCCAGTATCCAGAGCGCCTGTCCGAGCCATTCATTGTGGGGCGCGGCGACTGCCGACAGCAGCAACATTGCAATGGTGACGGTGCCAAAAAAGTTACTGGCGATCGGATGGTTGAACTCGGCTTTCACCGCGCCAGGATGTCTCGCCCATTTGGTCAGGTAACCCAAGGTCAACACCACGAATACCAAGCCGGCCAGGGCACCAATCGCTTCACCCAACGCGCCGCCGACGCCGTAATACTGCCCGCTCAAGCGCCACGCCAGGCTCAGGCCGGCCAAGCCCATGACCGAGCCAAACAAATTGACAGGCAGGTTCTTGATGGACGTCGTGCCGGTGTGTACCGCTTGAGCAGCAGCGGCGCTGGGGGGGGATGCAGTGTTCATGGCAGTCTCCTGTTTGACTGAATTTGCTGTTGAGGCTATTTTCAGCCAAATGAGCCGCTGGCTGAAAGAGTTGTATAGCGACGTATTCAGCCAATTAGTCGACGAGGACAGACATCATGCGCATAACGCTCCTGGCATTCCCCCGCGTGCAACTGCTGGACGTCGTCGGCCCTGCCGACGTTTTTGCCGAAGCAGCCAGGCAACTGGGCAATCCACGTGCCTATCGGGTCGAAGTGATCGGTGCCGACAAGGGGATGATCAAAAGCTCAAGTGGTTTGAAGCTGGGTATCGACGAAACCTTCAAAACTCATAAAGGCAGGATCGACACCTTGCTCGTGGCCGGCAGCCCCCACATCGACGAAATTGCGCATGACCCTGTGGTGCAGGATTGGCTGCGCCGGCAGGCGAAATCCGTACGTCGGATCGGCTCGGTCTGCAGCGGCGCTTTTCTGCTGGCCGCCGCTGGCCTGCTCGACGGCCGCCATGTCACCACTCACTGGAATTCCAGCGCAAAACTGGCGGAGCAGTACCCGCACACCCGCGTCGACCCGGACAGCATCTATATCAAGGATGGCAACATCTACACCTCGGCCGGGGTCACAGCGGGCATGGACCTGGCGTTGGCGCTGGTCGAAGAAGACCACGGCCGAGAACTGGCGCTCAGCGTTGCCCGTGAAATGGTGATGTTCTTCAAGCGGCCTGGCGGGCAATCGCAGTTCAGCGCGCACCTGGCGGCGCAGACCGCCGAACGCAGCGTGATCGCAGACGTGCAGAATTATGTTGTGGAGCACTTGAAGACCGACTTGAGCGTACCCGTCCTGGCCGCCCGCGCCGGTATGAGTGAGCGCAACTTCGCCCGTATCTTCAAGGCCGAAGCCGGTTCGACCCCGGCCGAATTTGTCGAACTGGCGCGGATCGATACGGCCAGGCGGCTGATCGAAGGCTCGGACGTATCACTCAAACGCTTGGCCGACACCGTCGGCTATGCCAATACGGATGGGTTCAGAAGGGCATTCATGCGGCGTCTCGGCGTGGGGCCAAGTGATTACCGAAAGCGCTTTTCATCGGTGTAATCTTACTTCAGCGCGCGCTTCTGGCCCGATAACACTCACGCGGAAGGCCTGGCGCGTAAACGCAGATAGGGCGTTTTCGGCGAACAAATTCGAGCCGGATTACCTGGGAGTTTCCATGACATTGACCGTCAACACCTTCCTCGAACTGGCCATGGCCAACCCCATCAACGTCGAGATCACCGCGCGCTTGCCGGCGTTGGACGTGCCGCAGTGCATGCTCACGGCGGGCTGCCTGTTCCAGGCGGTGTGGAATCATCAGGCGCAGCGGCCGGCGGACGGGGGGGTGAAGGACTATGACGTTTTCTACTTCGATGAAGACCTGTCCTACGAGGCGGAGGATGCGGTGATTCGAAGGGCCGAGGCGTTGTTCCAGGACCTGGGCGTCAACGTGGAGGTCAAGAACCAGGCGCGCGTTCACCTCTGGTATGGGCAGCGCTTTGGCCGGCCATACCCGCAATTGCACTCGGCCAGGCAGGGGGTGGACCGGTATCTGGTGGCGGGCACGTGCATCGCTTTGGACATTGCCACGGGTGAGGTGTATGCGCCTTATGGGTTGGCGGATGTGGAGCACGGCGTGCTGCGCATGAACCCCGTGCATGCCGAGCCTGAGCTGTTTCTGCGCAAGGCCGGGAGTTATCAGGCGCGCTGGCCCTGGCTCAGGATTGTGGAGCCGGACTGATTTTTCACGGCATATTGAACAGATGGCCTGCCTGTCATTTTTGCCGCGTATAGGGAATTTATGCGCGCCCGTTCGAGTCACTGGAAAAGACTGCGTTGCTTTCCACCATTGCCTCTCAAGGACCGACCATGACCTTTTTCATCTTCCTGCTCGCTTGCGCCGCCGCCGCCAGTACCGGTGTCATTTTCAAACCAGGCGCCTGGTACGAATCCCTGGTCAAGCCCAGCTTTACCCCGCCCAATTGGCTGTTCCCGGTGGCGTGGACGATCATCTACCTGTTGCTGGCCTGGGCCGGTTACCGCTTGAGCCTGATCCCCGGCAGTGAAACGGTGTTGGCCCTGTGGGCGGCGCAGATTGCGTTGAATACGCTGTGGACGCCGGTGTTCTTCGGCGCGCACCGCTTGCTCGCCGGGATGGTGATCATTGTGCTGCTGTGGCTGACCGTGGCGGCGATGGTGGTGCTGGCGGTGCGCCTGGACCTGATTACCGGCTTGATCCTGTTTCCTTACCTCGCCTGGCTGTGTGTGGCCGCGGCGTTGAACTTCTCGATTTTGCGGAATAACCGTTGATGGCTTACCAATCCTGGCCCGCCAGCGAGGCCGAACTGGCCCAGATGCGTCGCTTCAATCAGAAGCTGTCGTGGATGCCGCGCTTTAAAATTCGTAACCGCGTCACCCCCCGTGTGATCCAGGCGCTGCTGCAAACCAGTCAGCGTTTCAAGAAGGCCCCGGTGGTGGAGCGCAAGCTGGTCGGCGGCGTGCCGGTGCGCATCATGCGGCCCGAGGGTGCGCCCAAAGGCGTGGTGCTGGACATCCACGGCGGCGGTTGGGTGATCGGCAATGCGCAGATGAACGACGACCTCAACCTGGGCATGGTGCGCGCCTGCGGCGTGGCGGTGGTGTCGGTGGACTACCGGCTGGCGGTCGACACGCCGGTCGAGGGGCTGCTCGAAGACTGCCTGGCCGCTGCGTGCTGGTTGTTGGCCGACTGCACGGAGTTTGCCGGCCTGCCGGTATTTTTCGTCGGCGAGTCGGCCGGTGGGCATTTGGCGGCGTCGACGTTGCTGGCGCTCAAGCAATGGCCGGCGTTGCTCGAACGCGTCGCTGGCGCGGTGTTGTACTACGGGGTCTACGACTTGACCGGCACGCCAAGCGTGCGCGCGGCCGGGCCGCAGACGCTGCTGCTGGATGGGCCGGGCATGGTTGCGGCGCTGCGCCTGCTCACGCCGGACATCACCGACGAAGCACGTCGACAGCCGCCGCTGTCACCCTTGTATGGCGACTTCTGCGGCCTGCCGCCGGCGTTGATGTTTGTGGGCGAGCTGGACCCGCTCAAGGATGACACGCTGCTGATCGCCGAACGCTGGAGCGGAGTAGAAGCGCATCTGCTGCCGGAATCGGCCCATGGCTTCATTCATTTTCCGGTGGCGCTGGCGGACAGCGTGTTGGCGTACAGTCGCAAATGGATAACGCAGCACCTGCATCGTGTGGGAACTAAAAAACTGATCGCTGAGTCAGGTTAATCAGTTGTTTCCCATTACAAGGATTCCTGCATGCATGCTTATACCCTGAACTACCGGTTCAACGATGAGCCGCGCACTCATACATTTGACCTCAAACAGTCCGAGTTGCCTGTGCATGAAGCGGCGGTGCATTTGCTGCAGTTGCATTTTGGTGATGCGGAAAACGGCTTGATCCTGCCTGCTGCGGATGCGACGCCGGAGGAAATCCTCGAGCAGGCGCAGGTGGTGGGAATCACCCATATCAAGGTGGAATGAGGCTGCCAATCCGGTAGTGCAGGCGACACCGATGCGCTGGCCTCTGGTGTTCCAATGTGGGAGGGGGCTTGCCCCCGATAGCGGTGGGTCAGTTATTGACGCTTTTGCTGACTCGCCCTCATCGGGAGCAAGCCCCCTCCCACATGTGAATCACCGCCAGCTGTGCCGCCGTCACAGGGTTCAGCTGCAGCGCAGGCGCAGGATTTTTGCGCCGTCGAAGGGGTCCGTGAGGTAATGCCCCTGTACCCCGAATGTCTCATGTAACCGCTCCGGCGTCAGCACCTGCAGTGGCGTGCCCAGCGCCACCAGGCGCCCACGGTCCAGCACCGCCAGGCGATCACAGGTCAGCGCCTGGTTCAGGTCATGCAGGGCGATCAGGGTAGTGACCGGTAAACCCTGTACACCTTTGAGGATGGTCAGTTGATGCTGGATATCCAGGTGATTGGTCGGTTCATCCAGCAACAAAATCCGGGGCCGTTGTGCCAGTGCTCGGGCGATGTGCACGCGCTGGCGTTCGCCACCCGAGAGGCTGCGCCAGGCGCGGTGGCTCAGGTGGGTGGCGTCCACGTCGTGCAGGGCCTGGCGCACGATGCGGTCGTCGTCATCGGACCATGGGCTCAACGCCGACAGCCACGGCGTGCGGCCCAGCGCCACGGCGTCGAACACGCGGATGGCGTCGTCGGTGTCGGCCTGTTGTTCCACCACCGCCAATTGCTGCGCGATGGCGCGGCGCGACAACTCACCCAGGCGCTTGCCGTCCAGCTGTACTTCACCGCTGGCCGGGGTGCGCAAGCCGGCGAGCAATTTGAGCAGGGTGGATTTGCCCGAGCCGTTCGGCCCGACGATGCCGAGGGTTTCCCCCGACTGCACCTGCAGATGAATATCGCACAGCAACTCGGCGTCACGCACCTTGAAGCCCAGGCCGGTGCAGCTCAGTACCGTCATCGTGCATTTCTCCGACCGATCAGGATCAGCGCGAACACCGGCGCACCGACCAGTGCCGTGACCACGCCCACCGGAATCACCTGGCCCTTGATCAGGGTACGCGACAGCACGTCCGCCGCGATCAGGAACAAGGCGCCGCCCAGGGCGCTGGCCGGCAGCAGGCGCGAGTGACCGGTGCCGAGCATCAAGCGCACGGCATGGGGGATCACCAGCCCGACAAACCCGATGGAGCCGACAATCGACACCATCACCGCCGTGACCACCGCCGCGCAGCCCACCAGCACAACCTGCACGCGGCGCACCGGGATGCCCAGCGAGGCCGCCGAGTCGGTGCCGAAGGTAAACGCATCCAACGCACGGCGGTGCCACAGGCATACCGCCAGCCCCGCTACCGCCACCGGCACCGCCAGCCACACCGATGGCCAGCGCACGCCGCTGAGGTTGCCCAACAGCCAGAACATGATGCCGCGGGCCTGTTCGGAACTGGCGGATTTGGTAATCAGGAACGCGGTGAGCGCATTGAACAACTGCGAACCGGCAATGCCGGCCAGGATGATCTGGCCGGTGCCGCTGGACGAGCCGCTGGCCCGCGCCAGCAGGATCACCAGGGCAAACGCGGCCATGGCGCCGACAAAGGCGCCGGCCGACAACGAAATCAGCCCGCCGCCCACCCCGATCAGCGCGATCAGCACCGCACCTGTCGAGGCGCCGGCGCTGATGCCGAGCAGATACGGGTCGGCCAACGGGTTGCGCAGCAACGACTGCAGGATCACCCCACAGGTTGCCAGGCCCGCGCCACAGGCACCGGCGACCAGGGCACGGGTGAGGCGGTAGTTCCACACCACGCCTTCATCGATGGGGTCGAGCACGTAGCCGGCCGCCCACAGTTTGTTGGCGAGCACCTGGAGTACCACCTGCGGCGAGATAGCGGTTTCGCCGATGGCCACGCCGGCAAGCAGGGCGATCAACAGCAGCGTGAGGGCGAGCAGGGTGCGTATCATTGCGGCAGGTTGTAGCCGTCGATGGCGGCGGCCAGTTGTTCCAGGCCGTCGAAAGTGCGCAGGCTGGCCTGCAGCGCCAGGGCGTCAAGGATGATGATGCGGTTGTGCTTTACCGCGTCCATGTTGCGCGTTACCGGGTCGCTGCGCAGGAAGGCCAGCTTCTTTTCATGGTCGTCGGCGGGGTAGCGACGGCGGTCCATGCGTGCGATCACCAGGAAGGTAGGGTTGGCCTTGGCAATGGTTTCCCAGCCGACGGCCGGCCATTCTTCGTCGGACTGCACCACGTTGCGCAGGCCAAGGGTTTGCAGCATGAATTGCGGAACACCTTTGTGGCCGGCCACGTACGGGTCGCTGGCCATTTCGGCGCTGGAGAACCAGACCAGCGCGCTGGCCTGTTTCAAGCCTTTGCCCTGCGCGGTGGCGATCGACTTGGCCAGGCGCGCCTTGAGGTCATCGGTCAGTTGCTGGCCGCGCGCCTGCACGTCGAAGATCTCGGCCAGTTGGCTGAGGCTCTTGTAGATCGTCTCGATGCGAAACGGCTCCAGCCGCGTGCCGTCGGCGCCCACCAGGTTGTCCTTGCCTTCGCAGTCGGAGGGCAGCAGGTAGGTGGGGATATTCAGTTCGTGGAACTGTTCGCGGGTGCCCACCACACCTTGAGGGCCGACCACCCATTCCAGCTCGGCGGCCACCAGTTGCGGGCGCTTGGCGATGACTGCCTCGAAGCTCGGCTCGTTATTGGCCAGGCGCTCGATGCTGGCGTTCTGCGCCTTGTACTGCGCCTGTACATCGTTGAACCACAGCGACGTGCCGACCACTTTATCGCCCACGCCCAGCGCATACAGCATCTCCGTGGCGGCCTGGCCGATGGTCACGCTGCGTGCAGGGGCTTGCGCAAAGGTGATCGAGCTGCCGCAGTTCTCGACGGTCAGCGGGTAGTGGGTCGGTGCGGCTTGGGCCAGGGTGCAGGCACCCAGGCCGATGATCAGGGCCGTAACGCGTGGCAGCATGGGGCAATCTCCGTTTGAACCGTCGATGAAGCAAGGCAGGAACGGTTCGGAAATACACCCACACGCGCTGCCGGCCGGGCAGCACAAGGATGGCCTTCCCGGACACCCCGCCGGTTAGTGAGTCACTTGGCCGGCAGGTCTCCTGACTGATGCGTCGTCGCCAGGCTCCGGCCTTCCCGGACAACGTCCAGTGGCAGTGGGGAGCAGGCTCAGCACCTACAGTTGCGGGGGCAGTTTCGATTGACGTCGCGGACGACGTTTCGAATTCCCTATTAGTCCCGTGCGGGAACCGGCGGCGCTATGGTAGTCGATCACGGCCTGTAGGCGCGAGCTTGCTCGCGAAGGTCGTCAACGATAACGCGGGCCCCCGGTGCGCCGTGGTCAGAGTCGGATATCCTGCGGCCCCCGCACCAGCGCTTCGATCCGCGTCCCTGTGGCGCGCTCCTCGTTGCTGAAACCGTCGTAGTCGGCCAGATTGCCGAAGCGGATGCCGGTCAATTGTTCGATCTGCAACACGCTGCGCCGGTAGGTTTTGAGCGGGCCGAACACCAGGTCCAGTTGGCCCAGTTCGTTGCGTTGGTCGATCATGTAGGCGCTGGCGGAGGGTTTGCCGTCGTCGCTGAGGTAGGCCACCACTTTCCAGAACGCCTGGGGGATCTTCACGCCACGGTACACGCGGTCGTCGTCGGCGAACACCGGGCCGCTGAAAACGCTGGCGCGGGCTTTCCAGCGCTGGGTGTTGTCGAGGATGTAGTCCTCCAGCTCCAGCCAGGTCTTCTGGTTGAAGCCGCTCATCTGCGGCGAGCAGTTGGTGAAGTGGAAGGTGTCGAGGTTGGCGGTGTTCGCCTCGTCCCCCCAATTGGGGTCCTGGCGCCGCACCAGGTGACCACGGTCCAGGCCATTGCCGGCGTAGAGGTCTTCGCCCACCTGGGCGTCGAGGGGCAGGCGGCCGTCGTAGGACCAGGCGTCGTTACTACGCACGATATCCACGTGCTTGTCGCCGTCGATGTTGACGCCGACGTAGAGTGCCAGGCGCCGGGCGCGCGACATGCTGATGGAAAAGTGCGTGTAGTCCAGGCGTCCGGGCTGGGCATCGCCTGCCAGGGCCGTGTCCAGCGTGGGCCAGGGCACTGCGAAGCTACCGAGAAAATCCTCGGCGTAACCGCGCCGGTTCTGCAGGTCCTTGGCGGCGGTGACACGCGGCGTCGAGGCCCTGGCCTCCAGCAGCGAAGGGGCGGGCGCGATCAGAGGGCGAAGGTCGGCAAGCCTTGGGCGGTAGGACAGGTCGATTTTGACGTGACGTGCGGGCATGGGGGATTTCCTGATGGGCCTTGGATAAACACGACTGCAACATGATTTCATGACAATTTGTCCCAGGCGGCGGACGCGCGTCTATCCTGAAGTCGTTAACCGGCCGTTCACCACACGCCAAAAAGGAGCCAGCTTATGTGTGTTCGCCACCCGCGAAATCCGATTTTCTGCCTGATCCCGCCGTACATGCTCGACCAGATCGCGCGCCACGGTGACAAAGCCCAGCGCGAGGTTGCGCTGCGCACGCGCGCCAAGGACAGCACGTTCCGCTCGTTGCGCATGGTCGCCGTGCCCGCCAAAGGCCCGGCCCGCATGGCGCTGCTGGCGGGCGCCGAGAAGCAGCGCTCGATCTACAGCGCCGACAACACCGACAGCCTGCCCGGCAAGCTGATCCGTGGCGAAGGGCAACCCGCCAGCGGTGATGCCGCGGTGGACGAGGCCTACGACGGCCTGGGCGCGACCTTCGATTTTTTCGACCAGGTGTTCGATCGCAATTCCATCGATGATGCCGGGATGGCGCTGGATGCCACCGTGCACTTTGGCCAGGACTACAACAATGCTTTCTGGAACTCGACCCAGATGGTCTTTGGTGATGGCGACCAGCAGTTGTTCAACCGCTTTACCGTGGCGCTGGACGTGATTGGTCACGAGTTGGCGCACGGGGTGACCGAGGATGAAGCCAAGTTGATGTACTTCAACCAGTCGGGTGCGTTGAACGAGTCGCTGTCGGACGTGTTCGGATCGCTGATCAAGCAGTACGCTTTAAAGCAAAAGGCCGAGGACGCCGATTGGCTGATCGGCAAGGGGCTGTTTACCAAAAAGATCAAAGGCACCGCGCTGCGCTCGATGAAGGCCCCCGGCACGGCGTTTGACGATAAATTGCTGGGCAAGGACCCGCAGCCGGGGCATATGGATGACTTTGTGCAAACCTATGACGACAATGGTGGCGTGCACATTAATTCCGGCATTCCCAACCATGCGTTCTATCAGGTTGCTACGCGTATTGGCGGGTTCGCCTGGGAGCGTGCCGGGCGTATCTGGTATGACGCCCTGCGTGATTCGCGGTTGCGGCCGAACTCGGGGTTTCTGCGTTTTGCACGTATCACTTACGATGTCGCCGGGCGCCTTTATGGCGCGAACAAGGATGAGCAGAAGGCCGTGAAGGAAGGTTGGAAAGCGGTCGGTATCAACGTCTGACACTCCGCCAGGGCGGTGAGGAACAGCCATGCGAATCTCGATCAAGGAAAACGGCGGCCCGGCGTTCTTTCCGGGCTTGGCCAAACCTCGCAGTGTCGAGCTCGATGCACTGCCCGAGCAGGATCAGCAGGAGTTGCGGCAACTGATCGAGCAGTCGAAGTTTTTCCAGTTGCCGCAAAGTACTCAACCCTCCGGCAATCCTGGGCAGGTGCATTACACGCTCACCGTGACCGAGGGCGAGCGTGAACACACCGTGTGCGTATTGGCGCCGGTGAAGTCGCAGGCGCTGGACGGGTTGGTGCAGTGCGTGCGGCGACATATTCGCTGATTGCTTAGAATAGGTACGGCCCCCAAGGTTGTCTGGATCCAAATGTGGGAGGGGGCTTGCCCCCGATAACGGTGTGTCAGTGACAGATGTCTGGCTGATCCACCGCCATCGGGGGCAAGCCCCCTCCCACCTTTGATGTGTGTTGAAGCCAGGGCTGTTTATTGACGGTCGAGCCACACCGTCTGCGCGTTGCAGAACTCGCGTACGCCGAAGTGCGACAGCTCACGGCCGAATCCGCTTTTCTTCACACCACCAAATGCTACTCGCGGGTCGGAAACGCTGTAAGCGTTGACGAAGATCCCACCGGTTTCCAACTGGTCGGCGATGCCCCGCGCCTTCGCCGGGTCGGTGGTGAAGATACTGGCGGTCAGGCCGAATTCGCTGTCGTTGGCCAGGGCCACCGCATGGTCGGCGTCGCGGGCGGTGATGATGGACGCAACGGGGCCGAACAGTTCCTGTTTGAACGAGGTCATCTGGTCGGTGACGTCGGCCAATACGGTGGGTTCGTAGTAGTTGCCTGCGCCCGCCACCTTGTTGCCGCCCAGCAGCACGGTGGCGCCTTCGTCGAGGGTGGCCTGGACCTGGTCGTGGAGCTCATCGCGCAGATCGAAGCGCGCCATGGGGCCGATGTAGGTGGCAGGCGAGGTCGGGTCGCCCATCACCAGGTTGCGGCTGGCTTCAAGGAACCTGGCGGTAAAGGCTTCAACCACACCTGCCTCGATGATCAAGCGCTTGGCGGCGGCGCAGACTTGGCCGCTGTTCTGGAAGCGACCGATCAGCGCGGCCTGCACGGCGGCGTCGAGGTCGGCGTCGTTGAGCACGATGAACGGGTCGGAGCCGCCCAGTTCCAGCACGCATTTTTTCAGTGCCGCACCGGCCTGGGAGCCGATGGCGATACCGGCGCGCACGCTGCCGGTGAGGGTGACGGCGGCGATACGTGGGTCGGCGATGGCGCTGGACACACCTTCGGTGGTGACGTTGATGACCTCGAACAGGCCTTCAGCGAAGCCGGCCTTCTGGAACGCCTGCTGCATCAGGTAAGCGCTGCCCATCACGTTCGGCGCATGTTTAAGCACGTAAGTGTTGCCGGCGAGCAGGGTCGGCACGGCGCCACGCAATACCTGCCATACCGGGAAATTCCACGGCATCACGGCAAGGATCGGCCCCAGCGGGCGGTATTCAATCCGCGCGCTGCCGTTGTCCACCAGGGTCGGCTCCGGCGCGAGCATGGCGGGGCCGTGTTGCGCGTACCACTCGCTGAGCTGGGCGCATTTCTCGATTTCGGCACGGGCCTGGGCAATGGGCTTGCCCATTTCCAGGGTGATCATCTGCGCCATGGCTTCGGCCTGGTCACGCAGGGCGTCGGCCAGGGCCAACAGCAATTGCGCGCGGCGGCCCACGGTTTGGCGGCGCCAGGTGCGGAAGGCAGCGGTGGAACGGGTGAGCGCGGCATCCAGCTGCGACGGGCTTTCATACGCGTAGCTGCCAACGGTCTCGCCATTGGCCGGGTTGATCGACAACGCGTGGGTCTGATGGGAAATAGCGTTCATGGCACCGTCCTGCAGGGGTGATGGGAATGGAAGCCAGCGTACGCTGCTGGACGTTTTCCGAAAACTGAATAATATTAAGCAATACATTCACGATTGGAGAATGAATTGGATCTGGTGCAGTTGGAAATCTTCAAGGCCGTTGCCGAACAAGGCAGCATCAGCGCCGCCGCGCAGTTGATCCATCGGGTGCCGTCGAACCTGACCACGCGGATCAAACAACTGGAGCAGGACCTGGGCGTGGAGCTGTTTATCCGCGAGAAAAGCCGCCTGCGCCTGTCACCGGCCGGGTGGAATTTCCTCGGCTATACGCGGCGTATTCTCGATCTGGTACAGGAGGCCCGCGCCACGGTGGCGGGGGAGGAACCCCAGGGCGCCTTTGCCCTCGGCTCGCTGGAAAGTACCGCGGCGGTGCGTATTCCCGCGTTGCTGGCGGCGTATAACCAGCAGTACACCAAGGTTGAGCTGGACCTGAGCACGGGACCGTCGGGCACGATGATCGAAGGCGTGCTGTCCGGGCGTTTGACGGCGGCCTTTGTCGATGGCCCGGTGCTGCACTCCACGCTGGAGGGCGTGGCGGTGTTTGAAGAGGAGATGGTGGTGATTGCGCCGCTGCATCATGCGCCGATCACGCGGGGGCGGGAGGTGAATGGCGAGAACATCTACACCTTTCGTTCCAACTGCTCATATCGGCATCACTTCGAGCGTTGGTTCTCACAGGACGGTGCGGTGCCGGGCAAAATCTTCGAGATTGAGTCTTATCACGGCATGCTGGCCTGCGTCAGCGCCGGGGCAGGGCTGGCGTTGATGCCGCGCAGTATGCTGGAAAGCATGCCGGGGGCGGCGGCGGTCAGCGTCTGGCCGTTGACGGAAAACTTCCGTGTGTTGAATACCTGGCTGATCTGGCGCCGGGGCACGGTGTCGCAGAGCCTGAACAGCTTCGTAAAACTGCTGGAGGAACGCGGGCTTGCAGCAGCCTGAATCCAACGTAGGAGCGAGCTTGCTCGCGAAAAACGTCAACGATAACGCGTAATTGCTGGATAAACGCGGTGGCTGTGAGTTTTTCGCGAGCAAGCTCGCTCCTACAACATCAGGGCAAGCCCCCTCCCACGTTTCGCTCTTGATCAGCCGCCGAATTGGAAGGTGCCCATGGCCAGCTTGGCCATGATCGCCGTGGCGCCCAGTTGCACCAGCCACAACGCCAGGCCACCGAGGAACACCCCCAGCGCCACTTGCAGCACCAGGCTTTTCTGGCGCTTGGCTTGCGGCGCGCGTGGAGCATAGTCATGCAGTTCGTCGCGGTCGGCACGCAGATCCAGGTCGTCGTTTCTCATAGGGCTCTCACAGCAAAGGGACAGTCGGTGTGCAGTCTAGTGCGTTCGCCAACAAAAAGGGGGAAGCCCTTGGCTTCCCCCTCGTTCAACGCCGGCAGGTTTACAGCACCTGAACGATTGCCTGTGTGACCGCAGCAATGTTCGACTGGTTCAGCGCCGCCACACAGATGCGGCCGGTATCCAGTGCATAGATGCCAAACTCGCTGCGCAGGCGGGTGACTTGCTCAACGCTCAAGCCGGAGTAGGAGAACATCCCACGCTGGCGCCCGACAAAACTGAAATCGTGGCCTGGCGCGGCCTTGGTCAGCTCCGCCACCATCTGCTCGCGCATGCCGCGGATGCGCAGGCGCATTTCGCCCAGTTCTGTTTCCCACTGGGCGCGCAGCTCAGGGTTGTTCAGTACCGCTGCAACGATTGCCGCGCCGTGGGTCGGTGGGTTGGAATAGTTGGTACGGATCACACGCTTGACCTGGGACAGGATGCGCGCGCTTTCTTCCCTGGAGTCGCCGACGATGGACAAGGCGCCCACGCGTTCGCCGTACAGGGAGAACGACTTGGAGAACGAGCTGGACACGAAGAAGGTCAGGCCCGACTCCGCGAACAGGCGCACCGCGGCGGCGTCTTCGTGGATGCCGTCGCCGAAGCCCTGGTAGGCCATATCGAGAAACGGCACCAGGTTCTTGGCCTTGATGACGTCCAGTACGTTCTGCCAGTCCGCCGGGCTCAGGTCGACACCGGTCGGGTTGTGGCAGCAGGCGTGCAACACCACGATGGACTGTGGCGGCAGGGCGTTGAGGTCTTCGAGCAGGCCGCTGCGGTTGACGTCGTGGGTGGCGGCGTCGTAGTAGCGGTAGTTCTGTACCGGGAAACCGGCGGTTTCGAACAGCGCGCGGTGGTTTTCCCAGCTCGGGTCGCTGATGGCCACCACGGCGTCGGGCAGCAACTGCTTGAGGAAGTCGGCGCCGATCTTCAGCGCGCCGGTGCCACCCACGGCCTGCACGGTCACCACACGGCCGGCTTCGAGCAGCGGCGACTTATCACCGAACAGCAGGGTTTGCACGGCCTTGTCGTAGGCTGCGATGCCGTCAATCGGCAAGTAGCCACGGGCGGCATGTTGCGCCACGCGAATGGCTTCCGCTTCGGCAACGGCACGCAAGAGCGGAATCTTCCCCTCCTCGTTGCAGTAAACGCCCACGCCAAGGTTGACCTTGGTGGTTCGAGTATCGGCGTTGAATGCTTCGTTGAGGCCCAGGATTGGATCGCGTGGTGCCATTTCGACAGCGGAGAACAGGCTCATTTTTGCGGCAGCTCTATGGGGGAAGGGAGGGACGTGTCGCGCTCCAGCCGGTTGCACTAGAGCGGTGCACAAACGGGGAGCTAGTATAGAGGCCATCACGGCTGAGGGCGACAGCGGAAATGGCTTTTCGGCCAAGTTTTTCGGTTTAATTGCCCACCGTTAGTCTTATTGCAGATTGATCCCGGACGGCAGGTAGGACGTTTGCCTTGAAACCCGACACCTTCGTCACCACTACTACGGCTATCATGGTTTTTTCCTGCAACCTGCGATGATTATTCGTGGGTTGCTGAGCTATTTCGTCCCTGGCGGTGTTGAGTCTGGGGTGACCACACGAGGTACGTTATGTCGGATTTCCAGCTCGTCACCCGTTTTGAACCCGCCGGCGACCAACCGGAAGCGATTCGCCAGATGGTCGAAGGCATTGAGGCCGGCCTGGCGCATCAGACGCTGCTTGGGGTGACCGGTTCAGGCAAGACGTTCAGCATCGCCAACGTGATCGCGCAGATCAATCGCCCGACCCTGGTGCTGGCACCGAACAAAACCCTGGCCGCGCAGCTGTATGGCGAGTTCAAGGCGTTTTTCCCGAACAACGCGGTGGAGTATTTCGTTTCCTACTACGACTACTACCAGCCCGAAGCCTATGTGCCGTCCTCCGATACCTTTATCGAGAAGGATGCGTCGATCAACGACCATATCGAGCAGATGCGGCTGTCGGCGACCAAGGCCTTGCTGGAGCGCAAGGACGCGATCATCGTCACCACGGTTTCGTGCATCTACGGCCTGGGCAGCCCGGAAACCTATTTGAAAATGGTGCTGCACGTTGATCGCGGCGACAAGCTCGACCAGCGCGAACTGCTGCGGCGCCTGACCAGCCTGCAGTACACCCGCAACGACATGGACTTTGCCCGTGCGACGTTCCGCGTGCGCGGCGATGTGATCGACATTTACCCGGCCGAATCCGACTTGGAGGCGATCCGCATCGAGCTGTTCGACGATGAAGTCGAAAGCCTGTCGGCCTTCGACCCGTTGACCGGCGAGGTGATTCGCAAACTGCCGCGCTTCACCTTCTACCCAAAAAGCCACTATGTGACCCCGCGTGAAACCCTGATGGGCGCGATCGAGGGCATCAAGGTGGAATTGGCCGAGCGCCTGGAGTATTTGCGTTCCAACAACAAGCTGGTGGAAGCCCAGCGCCTGGAGCAGCGCACCCGTTTCGACCTGGAGATGATCCTGGAGCTGGGCTACTGCAATGGCATCGAGAACTACTCGCGCTACCTGTCGGGCCGCGAGTCCGGTGCGCCGCCACCGACACTCTATGATTACCTGCCGCCGGATGCCTTGCTGGTGATCGACGAATCCCACGTCAGCGTGCCGCAAGTCGGCGCGATGTATAAGGGCGACCGTTCACGCAAGGAAACCCTGGTGGAATACGGCTTCCGTCTGCCATCGGCGCTGGACAACCGGCCGATGCGTTTTGACGAATGGGAAGCCATCAGCCCGCAGACCATCTTTGTCTCCGCAACGCCTGGCAACTACGAGGCCGAACACGCCGGCCGGGTAATTGAACAGGTCGTGCGACCGACCGGCCTGGTCGACCCGCAAATCGAAATCCGTCCGGCGCTGACCCAGGTCGATGACCTGCTGTCGGAGATCAACAAGCGCGTGGCCCTGGAAGAGCGCGTGCTGGTCACCACCCTGACCAAGCGCATGTCCGAAGACTTGACCGATTACCTGGCCGACCACGGCGTGCGCGTACGCTACCTGCACTCGGACATCGACACGGTGGAGCGGGTGGAAATCATTCGGGACCTGCGCCTGGGCACCTTTGATGTGCTGGTGGGCATCAACCTGCTGCGCGAAGGCCTGGACATGCCCGAGGTATCACTGGTGGCGATCCTGGACGCGGACAAGGAGGGCTTCCTGCGCTCCGAGCGTTCGCTGATCCAGACCATCGGCCGCGCGGCGCGTAACCTCAACGGCCGGGCGATCCTGTATGCGGACCGCATCACCGGTTCCATGGAGCGGGCGATCGGCGAGACCGAGCGTCGTCGCGAGAAGCAGATTGCGTTCAACCTGGAACACGGCATTACCCCCAAGGGCGTGTTCAAGGATGTGGCCGACATCATGGAAGGCGCCACCGTACCCGGCTCGCGCAGCAAGAAGCGCAAGGGCATGGCCAAGGCTGCCGAGGAAAGCGCCAAGTACGAGAACGAACTGCGCTCGCCGAGTGAAATCACCAAGCGAATTCGGCAGTTGGAAGAGAAGATGTATCAGTTGGCGCGCGATCTGGAGTTTGAGGCAGCGGCGCAGACCCGGGATGAGATTGGCAAGTTGCGCGAGCGGTTGCTGGCTGTTTGATCTGGGGTGACTTCACTGGCCTCATCGGGGCATAGGTATCTACACAGCTTTGATATGACACCGGCATGTGGCGAGGGAGCTAGCCCCCGATGGCGGCCTCCGGGCCGACCAGGATGGTTGGTGTCGATCCCGGTCCAATGTGGGAGGGGGCTTGCCCCCGATGGCGGCCTCCGGGCCGACCAGGATGTTGGATCAGATCCAGTACATATCCGTTTCTGCGGTAACGGCTGCTTAAGGTTCCGCCCTGACGGCGGCTCACTTTTGAAAAGCGCAAAAGTAAGCAAAACGCTCTTGCCCCACCACTCGGCACCTCGCTAATGCTCGGTGTGCCCGAACGCAGGCTTGA
>NZ_JAFLXH010000049.1:0-31363 GCF_019891515.1 Pseudomonas sp. Wu6
AGCAGCGCAGCTTTACGTTCTTCTGAATAGAAAGGCATGACCATACTCTTGCCGCCCCCGGAATGCTTTTCAAAAAGCGGGGGACACGACAACTACCCTGACACCGGGGGTGGGTAACGATCCTTCACCTGCAGAATCGCCTCCTCAAGATCAAAATGAGCACCCGGCATATGCAGTGCCGGGCCGGCCAGTCTCGCTTTTACTTCTTCCATCCTGGAACTCCGATCTGGTGTAACGCTGAAAGCGCTGATCTATTGCTCTGTTTTGGTTGAGTGTTCGTACACACGCAGCCGTTCGCCCCGATGATCACCATTGATATCAAATAGACAGCAAAAAGGTCGAGCCGACGATTTTAGAAGCGTGGATGACGCGATCGAGATCGAGCCGGGCCCTCTGAGTTTTTGGTGAGTAATAGTCAGTCTGCCCATACCCTTTGGACTAACAAGATGCGCCCCTAAAGAGGTGAGCGTTGCATCCCACTTACACCCCTCCGGACTCGTCCTCAGGCGTCCAGGACTTCACTTGCATTGACGGAAAACGGCGTGACGATGACGTAATGGTCATTGCCGGATACGCTGCGAACGAGCGTCATGCCATTCTTGCACGCTTCCCTGATCACACGTGGCGTTATGACCGTCATGCCGTTGTTCGAAACCCCTGATCGATCACAGTAAACTGACCCTGTGTACTGCGAACCCACCTGCGCAGCGTGCACCAAAAACGCATCGATCTTCACTCCCCAATCGAGAGACTTCGCAACCTCAACCTCCGGAGGAATATCAGATTTCAGTATTGATTTCCGTAAGGTATCAGCCACCACCACACTCCTCGCTTATCAAAATTCCACTACCTTTCCAGGATCGAAACCACATTCTTCGCCGGGATAACCTCTTTGATTGCTTACCAGTCGACAGCCAGAGAGCTCCACATCGATTGAGTAGTGGGTATGGCCAAAAATCCACCCATCAACCTTGTCGACGAAGGTGTGCCAGGCATTGAAGTAAGAAGCGCTCACATGCCCTTGGTGCTCGTTTGAGCACACTTCGGGTATGGGCGCATGGTGAGATATCACCACTGTCTTACCGACAAATGGCCTGTCCAGCTCAGTCGTCAGCCAATCCTTCGCATGGCGATTTCTAGCGGCCACGTCGTCGGGACGCAACCGTCGATAGTTTCGATCAGCGCGGATCACCCTGTAGTCGTTCATCGTCACGCGCGCCATCGACATTGCAGCGCTCACGTCGCCGGTAGCACTGAAATCCGTCCAGGCCGTTGTTCCCAGGAATCGGATCCCCCCTGTGGTATACGAATCGTTTTCGAGCACGTGTACATGGCTTGAAGCGGCAGCACGTGCTTTCTCGATGGTGCGGTCAAAGTGGCCTGTGTAGAACTCGTGATTGCCCAGAACGTAAAGGACATCGCAGCTGAACGTCTCATTCGCCCACCGCACGCCTTTGTCTAATTTGTGGATATCACCGGCAAGCACAACGAGATCTACCTCCAACTTGGGCAACTCGATTCCCGAGAACTCTAAGTGCAGGTCAGACAGGACGGACACTTTCATCAGCGCGGCTCTAGATTCGATTTAGGGGTAAATTGCAGATCCCCATGCTTCAAAAGGAAGGCAATGGGATGTACCTAGGCTGCCTCCACGTCTCCACCTCTGGGCTCCAAAGGATGGCGGACTATACCCTAAAAATTCCTTTACGCACAATATACGCTGTTTATCGGAACAATCATCGTGTGGCTCTATCCTCGTTTTTCGGACGACCATGGCGCTGAAGAACGAGATCGCGGCAACGCTGAAGGCAATCCGTCAACAGCGCGGGCTGAGCTATGACGACTTGAACGAATCGACGTTTCGTACCTCGCTCAGTCTGATCGAGCGCGGGAAAGCCGGGGTGACCATCGAGAAATTGTCTTCGCTCGCGCACGCGCTGGATTTCGACCTGATAGCATTTGTCGCAATGTGTGTTGCGCTTGAGCGCGGCCATTCACCTGATGAGGCGCTTGCAACAGCCCAGCATGAACTGGATCAATTTAAAGCTGTTGGTGGCCTGAACCTACTTCAGGAGCAATGGGAGGACGGCAATCCGGTCTCTCGTCCCCCTGGGAAGCCAGCGAAGAAGAAGAATATGAGTGCGGTACTCCAGTTGAAAGCAGAGGGAAAAACTCAGGCCGAAATCGTTCGGATACTGTCGCTCTCGCCATCAACGGTGAACCGGTATTGGCACTCAGATGCTTGAGCTACAGCAGACACGTCAGCCGCGTGAGGTGTTGAAGACCTTAGCTACGACTACGAGCGCGCGACTGCCATGCAGTTCCCAGATTCGGCAACCATCCACACTGGAATGGGCGCAAGCAGGCCCTGGGCTGTAAATCTGCTTTTCGTGCTGTAAACCAGCGGCTTTATAGTATGGAAACCGGCTTACAGTCATTTGTAGATGGTGAAGCACGTCAAATAATTCGTTGCCAAGTAGATATATTGAACACTGTTTTAACCTACACATTTAATCGTCAACGCAAAGCGAGCTACGCATGCATATAAAAACGATCACAGTGAAGAGCCTTAGCGAGTACACTGACGCCATTATCGAAATAAATAAAGAAACCAACACTGTTCATGGTGCTGCCTACAGAGGCCAAGCTAATGCCAATTGGCCTATCATCTCATCCCTCGCGAGAAGTCCGAGAACAAGATCCGGCGACTTAATTGAACGGGCTATTAGGGCTTTCAGAAAATTCAATGCTGAACGGCATGCTTACAGTTCGATGACATCGCAGACGAATTGGGACACCCTCGCCCTTGCCCAACACTACGGCATGCCAACAAGGCTCGTAGACTGGTCACTCTCACCTTTAGTCGCACTGTATTTTGCATTGGACAGCGTAAAATATAGAAAACATCCACTAATTGAATATCAGCACCTTGTAGCGGAATTTTCGGACGCAGATACGATCCCGGTGGATGTAGAGCACAACATGGGAATTGCGGAACATGACGCCGCTGTCTTTGTCATTCCAGCAGACGAACACAGAAAGGACATTTGGCTTGAAGCGGACTCGCTGCCAGAAAACGTGTTCGATGAAGTTGAGCAAGCCCACGAAAATGGCTTCTGCTTCTTCACACCTAACTATTTTAACGACCGTTTAAGGGCGCAGAGTGGAATATTTACTATCAGCACTAAAGCCGATGGTACATTCCCGCAAGAGGTGGCATACAAGATTGTCATTCACAAGCGAAGCATCGCTACCATATTTTCACATCTGATCCTGATGAATGTAGGTTCCAAGTTAATCTATGGCGACTTGGAGGGTTTATGCAGAGATTTGACATTCACTAATTTCGGAGGGTTTTCAACGCGCTACAGCGACTAAAAATTTGGCATTGCTGGCAGGAGTATTCACTTAAATGAGGTGCTGGATGTGGCGCTCCTTATTCTTCGGTGAGGCAATCAATTGCTCATAGGCTTGGCCAGGGTTGCGCCGTTTGGCCGAATCTTCTCTGGCGAACAAAAGTCCGCAGTGTGGCAATGGTTTGGGGGTGCTTGGGGGGCAGGCGTTACTCATTCGTTTTCCCCCTGCGCTATCAGGCAACGCAGAAGCCTTCGTCGACAGACGGAAGTATTCACTCCAGATGAGTGATACCGTCGATATGTTTGATGAGCCCACGATGGCCACTGAGAAAAACCACCTGCTGAAGTTCCTATTGAACGCCAGAATATATCGCCAGATGTCAGAGTTTCTCCTTTAGGGTCGGTACAGCCCGTACAACCGATTCAGCCCACGGCGCATGCTGAGCATATCGCTGCTGAGCCTAACAATAAGCATTACGACAGCCTGCCACAATAGAATATCGCACTGCCCGACCTCGATGCCCTGACTAATGAGGCGATCAACGAAAACCCGCGCAACTAAAACTCTGCGGTCTATGCACATAACCTGGGAGAGAAGGCTCCAAAGCTGTCTAATTGGCAACTGATGACTACTTCATGTGATGACGCCCGTACAGCGAGACGCATGCGCCTCCACATCCCGCTTTCATCGGCACTATCGTCCAAGTCCCAACAAAAACTCATCGACTCGTTCAAACAAATAGCTGTTCGGATCCGAACCCTTTTCCTTGGATTCCAAGAGATCTACGATCTCAGGCACTGATAGGGGTATGATCAACTTTCCATGTTCGCGCATCGCCCCCGCTATCACGGCCTTAGCTGAGTCCGCGCAGTCCTCGTGAGAAATCACTACTGCTACCTTTCTAAGCGCTGACGGATAGAGGTAACGCTCGGTAGTCACGATCTCATTCTGCGTGATGGGTTTGCTGTAATTTTTAAACTCGAAGACCACATACCTACTTCCAAGGTCTTCAAGCATGAGACGCCATACCTCGGCGGATTTTTCCCGTATTCGGCACACTAGGTCTCTACGATGCAACGCGTCCACAGTACTGGACTGTTCGTGCCATCCATGTAAGTCGTGCTCAAAGAGATATTTGAGCGCATCTACGCAGGCATCCTCGAAGTCAAATGCCATCTTAAGTCCTGGTTCAATCGCCAAGAGAGTATCGGCGAGTATTTTCCCTCGCTTGGGTGCCGGGGCCGGCGGAGCATTCAAACTGTCTCTGCTCCCGGAAAAAGGGACGCCATGACTAACAAGGTCTAAATTCTTCGACATATCAGCTTCAAACAGCTCTTGAAACTGAGCAAGTAGCTCCGGGAAAGGCGCAGCCATCTCGAACAGCATCGACTCGTCCCAGATTTCGATCGCAGCGAACAACTCAGCAGCTACCTCGAATCGATAACTGGTGGGGCAGGATATAGCTAGGATCGCTCTCGATGCGCCTATTGCCTTTCGGCAGTTCTCGGCATATTCCAAGGCACGAACGAAGGTCGTCACCGGGGGAGGCGAGGTTCTCCGGTAAAACTTGACCCCAACCGGTGTCAGCGAATTATGTTCCCCAAACACAATGTCCGGTTCCCAGCCGTAAAGACTCTCGGGCTCTTCCCTCACCTCGACCTCCCCCAATAGCCTCAGCAAGCGGGCAAGCAGCGAGGTGAAACTGAGAGAGGCTCGAATAGCTGCCGCACCTTGGTACCTGGTCATCTGATAGTCCTTTAAATTAAACGTGGACTCTGATGCATCCAAAGTCTAAACACCTTGCCCTCAACGTTTCGAGGCTGAAGTCTAAACTGTATTCAGCAGACAGTTCTGCCGATAGCTTACCTCCACGCATTTGACACAGTCCTCCTTGAGCGATTTTTTGAGTACTACGGCGATCCATACAGGAGGGTCACCTCTCGCCTGTTTCGCGCAATCCACCAGAAAGACGGTCAGACCAGCAAACTCCCATTCTCTGAAAGGCTACGATTGTGCCACGATGACCATCCGGCAAGATTCTCAAGGAATGGGTAAATGATCAAAGGGTTGGACAAGCTTCAGCGTGATCTGGCAGCAGCTGAGAAAGCGCTCAAAGAGCTGGATGGCACGCTTGGGTCTGTTGAATGCGACGCTCACGATCCTCTTAGCATCGAACAGGCCATCGCGAAAATGCATCAGGAGATCGACGCACGCGTGGGCTCCTATGCGTCGAATCCCTTCGTTAGGCCAATAGTCGACCAATTCAAGGAAACAGTCCGACAACACATCATTGACCAAGCGGTCAAAAAACGCCTTGGTGGGGGTGATGAATGAATGCCACCAACGTTTTCGCGAAGATCAATAACGCCATCCTAGATCTTCAAAACGCTCAGCATCAAACCTACGAGCTGCCTCTCAGGACACTTGCCCGTGCATTGGGTGATCCCTCCCTGGCCTCTATCAATGACCGACTTACAGCCGATGTTGACCTGAACGAGTTCATTGCGGCCAGCGGAGACGCACGCCGTGGCCAAGCTTTGAACTGGCCATTGGATGATGAGCAGAGGCTGGGGCTAGTTATCCTGCTCACTCAACGGATGGGAGACGATCCGAAGTTCGCCTTGAATTTCGGCCATGCGCACTTCAGCAATGGCAGCAACAAGATCATTGCAGGAGTCCATGGTTTCACAGGTCAGATACTGGCGCCATTCGCCCGAGACTACAAATCGTACGTTCAGACTCAACCGAAAAATCTACGCCCTGTACAAAGCTCTGCTCCTTCCAACAAAGTATTTATTGTTCACGGCCACGACGAAGCGGCGCTGCAGGGTTTGGCCAGATTCATCGAGCGGCTCCACCTGAAGCCTGTCGTGCTGCGCGAGATGCCTGATCAAGGCCAAACTATTATAGAAAAATTCGAAAATGAATCTGACGTTGCGTTTGCAGTGGTGCTACTTACGCCTGATGACGTTGGGGGAAAAGCCGAAACTGTTTCGGCCACGAACGCTAGAGCTCGGCAAAACGTGATTTTTGAGCTGGGATACTTCACTGGCAAGCTGGGCCGAGGAAAAGTCATGCTTTTGAAGAAAGGTCATCCAGAGATCCCGTCAGACCTCTTCGGCGTGCTTTACACCGAGATGGATACCAACGAAGCATGGCAAATCAAGTTGGTTAAGGAGATGAAAGCGGCGGGCCTCACGCCCGATATCAGCTCAATTTTATGAGGGTCGGCGCAAGGCAGTCATACGCTGCCTTGCTTACGCCCCCCCAAAGAAACCCGAGTGAAGCTGACCCGGCGCAATCCTTCGACCAAGTTTTTGAAAAAGCCTCACCTAAATCTACATCTGACAGCTGGCGGCAATTCGGGCGCTACAAGCTGATCGTGCCCTTCGATTTTACAAAATACTGGCATGCGCCATTGTAACGCCACTATTTGATGCTAGGATCCAAACTTTCCCATGGATGGAACACACAGATGAAGGCGCTGATCGACGTTATACCCACGGCTGAGCAGCTTGCGCTGTTCTCCCGAGTCACCTCTGGCGTTGATGTGATTCGAGGAGCAGCAGGGAGTGGGAAGACGACTACAGCCCTCCTCAAACTGCGCACCAGCGTGGCGTTCTATTTGAATCGCGCGCGGCGGCAGGCTGAACCGCGACCTGTGAAAGTCCTGGTACTGACGTTCAACAGGACACTTCGTGGCTACATAAACGAACTCACCGAGCGACAACTGGGTCAAGAACCTCTCATTTCGCTGGAAATAGCCACCTTCAACAAGTGGGCACAGCGCTTGACCGGCGCCCGGAACATCCTCGATCTGGACGTTGCATCAGCCCATCTTCGACGACTCGCCTCTGCCGCTGGGCTTGAGTCTGAATTCGCTGTTGAGGAAGCTCAATACGTTCTTGGTCGTTTCCACATCGATGAATTGGACGACTACTTGTCTGCACGTCGAGATGGACGAGGCGTGACGCCCCGGATGGAACGCCCGGCCAGGCAGCAGCTCCTGGAGCTAGTCATCCGACCCTACCTTCAATTTAAAACAGAGAATGACCAGACAGATTGGGGGGATCTGGCGTGCGAGCTAGCCGACACCCAGCTAGAGCAATACGATGTGATCGTGGTTGACGAGACCCAAGATTTCTCGGCAAATGAGGTACGAGCTGTGCTCAATCAGCGCTCGGCAGATGCCACAGTGACCTTCGTGCTCGATAGTGCTCAGCGTATCTATTCACGCAACTTTTCGTGGGTTGAGGTCGGAGTAAACCTGCGCCCGGAAAAGAGCCATACCCTACAGACCAATTACCGGAACACCCGTCAGATTGCTCAGTTCGCAAGCGCAATGCTTACAGGGCTCCCCATCGACGACAACGGGACAATGCCAAACTACGCTACCGCAAGGGCTGATGGCCCTAAGCCGATCGTCTTGAGAGGCTCGTACCGGGATCAGGTACGCGGGGCGATTGAGTTCCTACGAGACATTGATCTCACCCAACAATCTGTAGCGTTTTTGCACTACAAAGGCTGGTTTCGGGATCTGATTCCCGCTCTGAATCGTGCGGGTCTGCCCTTCGTTAGTCTGACCGGCTCTCCTATATGGCCAGAGGGGCCCGAGAACATTGCATTGTGTACCCTGCACTCCAGCAAAGGCTTGGAGTTCGATCACGTCATCATGATAGGCCTGGACGGTTCTGTTCTTCAGGTAGACATGCCTGATAATGAGGATCAAATCGACGTGGCAGAGCACGAACCATCAGCACGGCTGCGCCGCCTGGTCGCAATGGGCGTGGGACGCGCTAGGGAAAGCGTTCTGATTGGATTCAAGCCATCCGATGCGCCGGACATCATGCATTTCGTAAATGATGAGCTGTATGAGGGCCGGGATGTATGACCATTCAGGAGTTGACTAGGGAGAGAGGCATCGAGTCGATCCTCCACTTCACCACCAATCGCGGCTCCCTTGGGCTCTTTGCCTCAAGAGCGCTCAAATCTCGCCAGCGCCTTAACGCAGATCAACAGCTCAAGCACATCTTTCAACCTAATGCGCGTTACCGAGACAAGGATCGGGCTTGGCTGGATTATGCTAACCTTTCCATCAGCCAAATCAATACCGCGTTCTTCAGAACCTGCTCCGGCAGTTGGCATAGAGAGAAAGATTTTTTCTGGTGCATTCTGGATTTCACGCCTGAAATTCTGCTTCATGATGATGTCTGGTTTACGACGACCAATAACATCTACACCAACGTCAAGCGTGCGCAGGGCGCTGAAGGTCTGGAAGCCATCTTCCAGACCCCAATTCATCAGTACCAGGCAAATTACTCACATCGTCCCGCCACTCATCCGAGAAATCTCCCTACGTGCAACCAAGCCGAGATCCTGTACCCACAGGAGCTGTCGACAGACCATTTGCAACGTATCTATGTGCATTGCGACAATGACAGTGACGAGCTTGCGGGTCAGATGGCTGCAACGGGGCATTCCCCTGTCGAAGTAGTGGTTAGTCCAGAGCTGTTTGAAGGGATCAGGTGACTAGAGCAATGTCAGAAAATAGGCTGCAACGCACAATTTCCTCGGCGCTATGGGCAGCCTACGGCGACGCCCTGGGATTCCCGACGGAGCTTGCTTCCCATCACCTTGTTAGCGAACGACTCGGTCAGCCACGCTCAACCCGAACGGAGCAATGGCAGAGGATCGTCGGCGGAAGATTTGGCGCTCAGGTCATCCTTCCCGCAGGAAGCTATTCAGACGACACTCAACTGCGTCTTTCGACCAGTCGCGCGATCTCAGGCCAAGGATATTTTGATGTAGAGGCGTTCGCCAAAATAGAGCTGCCTATCTGGCAGGTGTATGCGCTGGGAGCCGGACGAGGAAGCAAGTCAGCAGCGAGTTCACTCTGCAACCGGGGCACCAACTGGTTCAGCAACTTCTTCAACGGGTATGTGAATGGTGGGGGCAACGGCGCAGCGATGCGCGTCCAACCTCACGTATGGGCCGCTGCAGACGTTACAAACAAGCCTTCGTATCTAGTTGATGTCATTCGCAATGCCATTTGCACCCATGGCCACATGCGAGGTATCGCTGGGGCCGTTGTGCATGCAGTTTCTCTAGCTCACGTATTCCAACACGGTCGCGTGCCCAGTGAAACAGAGTGGTTCCAATTTACATCCGATATTCGGAGTATCCCTTCTCTGATCAAAAGCGATTCGGAGCTAGCGACTTTCTGGGCGCCTACGTGGGAAAAGGCTAGCAACACGTCGCTTCAGATTGCAGTGGATCAGGTAGCGGCTGAATGGGAGGCTTCTGTCGGTAACGCGGCTAACTGTCTGGCTAACAGATCGGCATCCCCTGCTGAGCTTTATATTGAGATAGTCACCAGCGACAAGGGATTGAGTGCCGAAGAGCGAGGCTCAGGGCTCAAATGTGCGTTGTTTGCTAACGTCGCAGCGCTTCTGGGCCAGCGAGTAGGCTCCCAGGAGATCATTGAGCAGGTAGTCAATTTGCTCAACAGCGATACTGATACGATCGCTACCATGGCGGGTGCATTGATAGGCGCGGCACACCCAGAAGCCAAATACTTAGGTGAAATCCAAGATGAGCCTTACCTACGCCACGAAGCAAAGCGCCTGTACGCTATCAGTCAAGGTGAGCATGCTGAGAGCTTCACCTATCCAGACATGCTTTATTGGCAAGCCCCTAGGGCTGTAATTGATTCGTTGGAAGCCACGCTAGCAGGCTTTGAGCTCCTAGGTTTGGGCAAGGTTACCCCATCTGGTCGCATCTACTCCGGCAAACAAAAGTCCGCAGTGTGGCAATGGTTTGCGGGCGCTTGGGGGCAGACGTTACTCATTCGCTATCGCCCTGCACTATCAGGTCACGAAGAGGCCGTAGTCGACACTCGGAAGGCTTCACGCCCGGTGAGTAATACTGTCGATATGTTTGATGAGCCCACTATGGTCAGTGCGAAACAACCAGCCGTTGAAGCGCCTATTGAGCGTCATAATGTATCGCCCGAGGTGAGTGCTCCTCCTTTAGAGTCGGTACAGCCCGTACAACCGATACAGCCCACGGCGCATGCTGAGTACGTCGCTCCTCGCGAGACGGGAACCATTGAGCCTGGCAGAAATCATCACGATGGCCAGCAACAAGAGAACATCGCCCCGCCCGACCTGGATGCACTGACCAATGAGGCGATCAAGACATTTGATCCAACGGTCATAGGTCAGCACCTGTTAGACCTTTCTGAATTCCCCAATGGAATTTATCTCTGTGTGGCCTACTCATCGATCATCGCGAAGGCGCGTGTGGCCCGTCTGCGCAGTAAACGCAAAGAGCAGGTCTGACTCAGGAAGGACTCATTGGAGATCCAGGTCATCCAGGATGCGAATTCTGGATGACCTGAGCAGGATCTGGAGCAAGCGCAACGATCAGTACATGTCACAGTTCCTGCGGTTCGTGGCCCGACCCGGAATGAGTGCTGACGAGTCGTAGCGGGGAAACCGGTACGTTCAGAAAATACCGTCCACCCACCCATTCAGACGTCAGTCCAGAAGCAACCAGCACCTTCTTCCAAGTGGCATGGTCCAGCAAATCCAAAGCCCGCTGGACGAGCATGGAAACCTCTAAAGGGAGAAGATCGTCGTATTCTTCAAACTTGGTGAATCCTTTGCGACTGAGGTGGGTATGCGGGCCTGCCTAATCATGACTGGCTTGGTGCTTAGGTTCTGAAACCATCAGGGAAGACGCCTCATGCTCAAAACATTCAAGGTAGTCGCGAGTGCTTCGCGTATGCCTAAAACCGGTCAAAATGAGGTAATGCTCTGGACGGATGATTGGGACGACTGGTTTACCTACAGCACTCAGTACGTGGTTTTCGTATATGACGACAGCGGGAATCGTCATCGAATCGGAAACGTCAAAATTGGCCAGTTCGGCATGAAGCCAAAACAGCGCCGCCCGGATTTACAGGAAGAGTTTGAAAACATCGGGGATGAATTTTTCTCGGTCGGACAGGATGACGAGTACTACGAAAACCTCACCAAGCTCGGTACGGACATTCGTGATCGTGTGCTTAAGGGCCTAGGGGATATCGCACTCGATGCCGATCGCTGCCTAAGGGCCATGGATGAAAAGGTCACAGGCCTCTCCTTACTGAGATCTGTAACCAAGTCGACTATGGAGGGGCAATTTCGCCGACTTGCAACAGGCGGGGCCAGACTCAACGAATTTCGGTTTGTCTACACTACGCCTCCCGTTCGCAGGAAGGTCACTAAACGAGCCGTCTTGTCCTTTGAGGTCAAACCAAACTCAATGCCTCCGTCCAACATCCACGTCTTGATCGGGCGTAACGGGGTAGGCAAGACTCACATGCTTAACAACATGTCCAAAGCGATAATCGAGAAGGAACCGGATGAAGCCACGTTTGGCACCTTTGAATGCACCACAGACGAAAAATCCTCGTTTGCCAACCTAGTGTCGGTAACCTTCAGCGCCTTTGATCCCTTCGAGCCTCTCCCAAATCGCAAAGACCGCCTGGATGGCTTGCCTTGTGCGTACGTCGGTTTGAAGCGACCAGGCAAGAATACGAAAGGTGACCCGCTGCCGCCCAAGACCCCAGAAAAACTTTCCGAAGAATTCGGTGCAAGCGTTCTGGTATGCAGTCAAGGGGCTCGCTTGTCGCGCTGGCGCCGCGCCTTGGAAATGCTGGAGACCGATCCGATTTTCAAAGCCAATGACGTTGCTTCGTTGGCAGATCCTGAGATGGACGAGAAGGAGATACGGCTTGCAGCCCGTAGGCTCTTCGGAAAAATGAGTTCTGGCCACAAAATTGTACTGCTGACCATCACAAGGCTAGTCGAGACGGTAGAGGAGCGGACACTTGTCCTATTGGATGAGCCTGAAGCACATCTTCACCCCCCATTACTTTCAGCCTTCGTCAGATCTCTGTCGGATCTTCTGGTCAACCGAAATGGGGTGGCGATCATCGCGACCCATTCACCCGTAGTCGTCCAAGAGGTGCCGAAAAGCTGTGTTTGGAAAATCAGGCGTAGCGGGCGCTCAGTTATCGTCGAGCGGCCCGAAATCGAGACATTTGGAGAGAACGTCGGAATCCTGACTCGTGAGATTTTTGGCCTTGAAGTAACCGATGCTGGATTTCACAAGCTGTTACGAGAATCAGTCCAAAGTAGCGATACGTTAGCTCAAGCATTAGCCAAGTTCGACGGCGAGCTTGGTGGAGAAGCGAGAGCCTTGATCCGCGCACTGGTAGTAAATCGGGAAGGTTCGCAATGAATTCGATAGACCCACCAATCTTGGATGCCGGCGATACCTACACCACCTGTATCAGCAGGGTTAAAGATGCTGCGCTGAAAGCCCGACTGGCCGCCATCACCAATGACGTACGCACAGCGTCAGCCGATTATGTCGATAAGGCTCTGGAGAATCGACTGCATGAAGTACCGCGAATCGCGAATGTCGGAGGAGTAACTACCGCTGAATTGAAAAAGGTATATACCCAACACATGGCCGGGAAAAATGCCCCAGGCCGTGTTGCCTATGACGAGATTTTCAACTCCTCAGCCAAATGCTTGCTTTGTACCCAGCGAAAAGTGGACGCCTTGGATCACCATCTTCCTAAGGCTCATTACCCAGTATTGGCGGTAACTCCGGTCAATCTGATACCCGCATGCTCGGCCTGCAATAAAGCGAAGCTTGCGAGCGTTCCTGGGACTGCAGATGACTCAGCCCTTCATCCATATTTCGACCGTATTCAAGATGACCGGTGGTTGCATGGGCTCGTCGTTACGGGGATTCCGGCGGTGGTGAGGTTTCGAGTTCAAGCGCCTGCGCACTGGGCCACTCAGCTCACTAACCGTGTTCAATTGCACTTCGATGGATTGAATCTGGGAGATCTCTACTCCGCAGAGGCTGCCGAGGAACTCACGTCAATTCGTCATCAGCTAACTAATATCCACCGCACAGAAGGAATGCAGGCTGTTAGAGAGGAGCTCTTGGCTCGCTTCGAAAGTGCTGCTGCCGCCCAGTTGAATGGTTGGCGTGCGGTTACCTACGAAAGCTTTGCGATGAGTGACTGGTTTTGCGATGGCGGGTTCGCTCCTGTCTAATGAAACGTTTTTTTTCATCAAACTCGTAGGGAATTGCCACCTGCCAATTCTATTCGATCTCATAGCTAAACTTACTCATTTCATCCCCCGCAACCGCAAGCGCATCCGAGTGGGATATGCCGCCCACTCGAATCTGCGATGTGCTGATTTCTCAAGATCGCCTATGCAATCTTGTCGCTCAGGCCATCGATTCCTTTCAAACGCATGAGGCGATCCACCCTTTTTTTGTGGTCTCCAATTATACCGAATAGAAAGAAATTATCGCACGCTTCATTTGTACGCCGAACGACACCCTCTACTAATGAGCGTTTGATAAGCATAGTAGGGTTGGTGGCCGAATCCATATTGGCGATTGCACGAACAGGATCATAGTACTTATTGCCCTCACCATCACAAATGATATTGTTCAAGTAATAAACAATATCCATAAGTGTCAGAAAGGTCATCAAGGAAAACCCAGAATAGACGACACTTTCCCCTTGATAGGGTTCCGTATAACTGGATGCAGACGCGAACAAATCATATAGCATAGCTAATACTAATGAGTCCTTAGGTGTGGGTCGATAGACCTTACCACCTTTACTGATCAGCTCAACGCTTTGGAGCCCCCCCAGCTCAGGGTGAGTCTCACCAATCCCATCTTTGTGTGTCGAGTAGCGCCTTGCGAAAGTGTAGCTACTATTGGTCATGATGCTATAGTTATCAAACAACAGATGGCCAATACTATCTACATAAGCAGAGGAGTCCACCCTATTTTTATCGAAAAGATCATCAGCAGGAACCAAGACCCAGAATGCATGGCTTTTCACAGCGGTGAACCTAATCGCGTAGATTAAAGGCATTCCATAACGATCGGCAAAGCGCTTGCGCCTTTCAATATCAGTACGACTGCATTTAAATTTTAGCTTTTCTGTACTTTTCACTTCAATCATGCAGTTGAATGGCGGAGACTCAAAACTACTTACACCAGAGAGAAAAGAAGCCGGATGAAACGTCGCTTGGAAATCAGGAGTGATTTCATCCTCACTTACGATGGGTGTCTGATTGAGTGGTGTTATCGAACTACAGCACTCAAGCATTTTGCAAAGCAGCGCGAATTCATCTTCCTGAGATAAACTATTAATTATCCTGTTTATATCATCAACGTTTTCCTCAGAAACCAACTGCTTGAGAATAGACTCAAACGTCTCCTTTGAAGCAACCCCCTTAATCTCCTTAATTCTTTTGGCCAGCTCAACATTCGATACACTCTGACTTGGCTTTTCCATAACCGCAAAAATCCTTAACTTAGCCATTAATAACGCCCCACCAATTATAGCATAGGCAAGGCTCTTTTTTATGAGAGACCTCACCTAAAATCGAGGAACTTACTATATCTAATTCTTATCGACCAAATAATCGCTTTCGAGTAGTTCCGCCACCTCTCTGGGGTGTACGACTGACTTCCTACAAGCTCATATGCAGGCTAGACGGCCTAGAGAGCAGTCTAAAAAACGATGGGGGGGGGGTGACAGCTTGGGGAAAGGTGATGTCCTCCTGATCTGAGAGCTCCGGGGGTGAGTGGTTGGACGTATCTTACCCTGGCTCACAGGGCTGAGAGAGACCTGCTAAGCTGCACCTTGGTTCGCGTTCAAAAAAAACCATGAACGAACCTAAAATCGACGTAACCATATGTTTTATATATTATTTTAGTGCCATTTATACTTACACAACTACACAACACTAAGTAAATCGAGCGGAGTAATTGTTCGATTCCCTCTACCCGCTCCACTCAAATAGGTTCTCCTGTCATGCCACGGCTGACACGGGAAGCATAAAAAACCGGTCCCTGTGACCGGTTTTTTTATGCCTGGCGTTCAAGGGCCGTTAACGCCTGTGTTCGCGTCGCCCCAGAAAACTGTACAAATATAAAATTCTATACAAGTATTGTGCGTTGGGTACCAATACACATTGATCAACCGGTCGATCACGCCTAGGTCGGCGTCCAATGAGGTGCAATTCATGAATGTGCACATGCTGACCGAGCTGGCCGCGAACGGCGAGATCCGCGAGCTGCAATTGCTGTCGCTGGAAGGTGGCTTGTATCTGGCACGGGTTCGGCTGGATCGCGATGAAAAAACGCTGCAGGGCGATGACGGGCAGCCACTGCGCATCCGCTCCACTACCCATTTGCGCGACCTGCTGCAAGGGGTGCCCGCGTTTCCCTGCGTGCTGGTGCAACACAGTGTGCATGACGAGATGTGCGGGGTACGCGAAGGGCCGGTTGGTGGATTGCGCATTCCGTTTTCACTGAACGCGGCGCTCTAAGCTACATTTATTGTCGGACCCGTTTTCCGAGTATCAGCGACATTGATTTAAGCAGCGTCCTACCGACCGCAAGAAACCGGTTTCTCCCAGGGTTCACTGAGCGGATAGTTGCAGCGGACAGCCTCAAGGATCAATCCCATGTCATACGCCTGCAAATTCATGCCCTCCCCCGTCGGCCAACTCACCCTGGTAGCCCGCAATGGCAAGCTCGGTGCCGTGCTCTGGGAAACGGAAAGGGAAAATCGGGTGCGCCTGGGTGAACTGCACGAAGCCAACGATAGCCCGGTACTCCTGGAAACAGAGCGGCAGCTGGCGGAGTATTTCGCGGGTACGCGCAATCGTTTCGAGTTGGAACTGGATTTCTACGGCACTGACTTTCAGAAGCAAGTCTGGCAGGCTTTGCTGACCATCCCCTTCGGCGAAACCCGCAGCTACAGCCAGATAGCCCGGCAGATCGGCAACCCGAACGCCGTGCGCGCCGTAGGCGCAGCGAACGGGCGTAACCCCATCTCGATCATTGCGCCCTGTCACCGTGTCGTGGGGGCTTCGGGGGCACTGACGGGGTTTGCCGGCGGGCTTGAAGCCAAGCAGTATCTGTTGACGCTGGAGGATCGCGGCCAGGCAGCACTGGCGTTCTGATCACGGGCTTGGCACAGGCCCGCGAACAAAAGACACACAGTCGAATAATCGTTGGAAACCCAATTTTTGATACAGCGGGACAGCCATCATCGACCCCTCGAGAAAACACCTGCGCGCCCCAAGCCCCGAGGCCTGAAGCAGGGCCGACTGGATCAATCGCGTGGCATAGCCTCTGGCGCGAAAGCCGGTCAGCGTGCCGACGTCACTGAGCCTTGCCTGGCCCTCACACACTGACAAGGTCAACGCACAGCCCACCTGCCCCTCGACGGACAGGATGAAGTGATAAAGGGCTTCACCGGCATCCAGCGCCCGCTGGTGCCGCGTCTGATAATGGGCGACCGTCTCGGGCGATATCGAAAACGCACTGCCAAGCGGACTCGCCCACTCGTTCAAGTCACGCGTCAGGCTGATCTGCACGGCCTCCTCGCTAATCGATGGCGCGAAACGTGCCAAGGGGTGAACCATCGTGGTGCTCTTTTCGGCAGGCTCAAAACCAAGCCCGGTGAGCGCGTCGCGTAACCCGTCGACCTGTACCTCAGGCATCACGATGCGTATAGGCAATGCGGTACGGCGGATCAGCTGCAGAATCACCGGCGTCGTTTCGCGCAGGGGCGCGCAGCCCACGCGGATGAACAACGTATTCCACGGCGTGGAATTTTCCTCGGCAAAATAGGTATTGATACCGGCGGCATGTCGACGGTACACCGCGCAGGTCGCCGCGAAAAAATGATCTTCGGTCAAGTAGTAAAGCGCGGGTATGTCACGAGCGGCCTTTGCGTGCATAAGGACTGTCCAGGTCAAAAACCCAGTCTTGCGCTCATGGCTTCGCAGCGCCGTAGGCTCGCTCCTAAAACCCGGGCAGAAAAATGCCTGCTTTGGTCCGAAGGCCAAGTTGTAAAAAGAAATTTCAGCGACTCGTTGCGGTCAGTATTTTCATCACCCCCTTTTGAGGAAAAACGGTCATGAAATTCTCCGCTGTCTCCCAAACTCTATCGCGCTGGGCCGGCAGCCCCCGAACGTTCTACGCGGCGGTGGCGTTGATCCTGGCGTGGAGCCTGAGCGGGCCGTACTTTCATTACAACGACACCTGGCAATTGATCATCAACACCTCGACCACCATCATCACGTTCCTGATGGTGTTCCTGATCCAGAACACACAGAACCGCGACAACGACATTCTGCATATCAAGATCGACGAGCTGTTGCGTGTGTCCAAGGATGCCCAGAACGCCGTGTTGAGCCTGGACGGCCTGGACCGTAAAGAGCTTGAAAAGCTGCGCCAGGAATATCGCGATATCGGCAAAGCCGGCAGCTTGAGCCTCAACAGCAGTTGTGGCCCCGCCGCCGACGACGCGGCGCCGCCAAAAACCGATTTGAACCAGGCATAAAAAAACGGCGGTTGGAGATGATCCAACCGCCGTTTTCATTTCAAGGGGCTACTTCAACCGTCGCCTTGGTGGTCCTTGCCGTAGGTCGATGCCAGGGCCCGGGCTTTTTCCAGGCGCTCCTGCAACTTGGGCAGCGTCTCGTCCACCAACGCTTTTATCTCAGGCACATCCGACGCCGCACCTTCCTGCTTGAACAGGGCGATGGCGTCTTCGTTTTCCTTGACCTGCTGCGCGATATAGGCGGCGTCGAAGGAGTCGCCGTCCTTGAGTTCGGGCATCAGGGTTTCAGCCTTGTCGACGATCTTCTCCCGCGGGGCCACCGGCAGGTCGAGCTTTTTGGCGATCGCCGCCAGATGCTGGTTGGCCAGGGTGCGCTCGTTGATTACCTCAATGGTGTAATCCTTGATTTCCTGGGACGAGGTCTTGGCGTGCGCCATACGACTGGTTTCGATATCGGCCATGCCTTTGGCTGAAGCCTGCTCGATGAATTGGGCAGGCGACTGGGCGAAAGCATTGCTGGCGCCGAGGCCCAGCAGCATCGCGAAACTGGCGGTGCGTAACCGGATAGCCATGCGGCTCATGATGGGTTCCTCCAGGGCAAAAATAGGGGCAAGGGAACGGCTCCTTGCCCTGGATTCGAATTTTGCATGCGGCAAAGGTTTAGAAAAAACTTTGCAGTGCGACGAACGGTCGTTGCTGATTCAGGCGGGTTTGCTTGCAAACAGGCCTGGCAATGCGTGCGCCAGAGCGTTGACGGCGAACCCGATAAACATCACGCCGCACAGCTTCGTGATGAGGATTTCGTGACGTTGATACACCGTACGCACACGCTGGGCACCGACCACACCGATCAGGATCGCGTAGGCCAGCAGGCCGCCGATAAAACTCAGAAAAATCAGCGACGGCAGCATCGACCACGTCAGCAACTCGGCACGACTGGAGAGCAGTGCCGTGAAGGTCGCCACCGCCACCGGGTACGCCTTGGGGTTGGTCAGGCCGAACAGAATGCCGTGCCAGAACGGATGCCGCGCCGCGCCCTGAGGGGCGTCGCCGCTACGGCGCTGGGTGCGGATGGCGCGCCAGCCGAGCCAGAACAGATAGAGGCCGCTGAGCACGCCGAGTACATCAAACGCACTGCTGCCGACTTCCCGCGCCCCCACAATCGCCACCAGGGCGGTGCTGCACCACACCACGTCGCCGAGCAAATGCCCACCCAGGAAACCGGCACCGGCGCGACGGCCACGGGCGGCGCCGATGCCGAACACGGCCAACACGCCAGGGCCGGGCGTAATACCATAGATAAACCCGGAAGCAAGGACCGCTAACAGCAAGGATGGGGTCATGGGCGGGGCTCTGGCAAATTGTTGAACGAGACAGCGATTCTGCAGGTTCCGGGGCTACGGGTAAAACTTCATTTGTTGCGCCATTCCCTACGCCGGCAATCGTCCGCAATGCCCTGACGAACGGGACAAACGCTCCATCGGATGACGCTGTAGTATGGCGCACTACATATCACTACATCGAGGTTTGTATGTCTGTTATGTCTCTGCGGATACCGGAAGACGTCGCCGATACGCTTGCCAGTCTCGCCAAAGCGACCGGTCGCAGCAAATCGTTCCTTGCTGTTGATGCGTTGCGCGAATACCTGGCACGTGAAGCATGGCAAATCGAAGAGATTCAAAAAGCACTGGAAGAAGCCGATGCGGGAGATTTCGCGACACCTGCCGAGGTAAAAGCCGTCGCTGATAAATGGCGCAACAATGCAGGTTGAGTGGCTGAGGGCAGCCCTCAGAAACCTTGATGACGAAGCGGCCTTTATCGCTGAAGAAAACCCCAAAGCCGCCTCCGAGTTCGTCCAGGCGATGTTGACCGGGCTCGAACACATTGCGCAATTTCCCGCGCTGGGAAAAAAGGGCCGGGTCCCGGGGACGCGTGAATGGGTGCCGCCGCGATGGCCCTACATCGTTCCTTACCGTATTCGTGACGGGCGACTACAGGTCATGCGAATTTTTCATACCCGCCGTCAGCCACCCACCTCGTGGTAGCGACTGCTCAGCCCTCCAGCACACCTTGCACCCGCCCCTTCAACCACTGCAAACCGGCATCCCCGCCTCGTCGTGCGTGCCAGGCCAGCTCGAACGCAAACGATGGAATATGAAACGGCGGCGGTACGCTTATCAGGTGCGTGTGATCGATATCGAGCAGGCCCCGGGATGAGACGGTCAGGATCAGGTCCGTGCCCTGAATCAACTGCGGTGCCACGCCCCAGTGCGGCAGGCTGATTGCCACATGACGCCGCTCACGAATCGCGCTCAACGCACGCTCGATTTCCGGCGTGCCGCTGCCGCGCATTTCCAGCAGGACATGGGGGCGTGACAAGTAGGCAGGCAGGTCCAGCACACCGCCTTGCGGCAGGCTGTCGCGGTCGACCAGGCAGGTGTAATGCTCCTCGAACAAGGGCGTCGTGCGCAGTTCGGCCGGCACGTCAGGGAAGACCCCGGCGGCGAGGTCCAGATCGCCATTGAGTACGCCGTCGACCATGCCTTCGCGGCTGGCCTGGATGATTTGCAAGTCGATGCCCGGCGCTTCATGGCGTAGCAGACGCACCAAGCCGGGCAGGAAAATCGCCGCGCTGTAGTCCGACATCGCCACGCGAAACCGGCGCTTGGCCGACGCCGGGTCAAAACGGTTAGGCGCCAGCAGCGCCTGCACCTGAGCCAGGGCCTCTGCCAAAGGCGTGGCCAACTCCAGCGCACGGGCGGTCGCTATCAATGCGCCGCCCTGACGCACCAGCAACGGGTCGCCCAACAGGTCACGCAGGCGCGCCAGCGCATGGCTGACCGCCGGTTGGCTCAGGTGCAGGCGTTCGGCGGCGCGGGTGACGTGTTGCTCGCTGAGCAGAGCGTCGAGGATCACCAACAGGTTGAGATCGACACGTCGCAAGTCATTCATCAGCTGCATGCTCGGCATAAGAATTTGGAATTTAAATTTGCGCGACGAATAACCTAGAGTCCAGCAAAACCTCTGGGAGATTGGAAATGACAACGTTGCATTGGCTGGGTTTGTTGCTGCTGGCGGTGATTGCCGGCGCCGTGGTGCCGTTTCAGAGTGCGATCAACGCCAACCTGGGGCGCGGGCTCGGCCACCCGTTGTGGGCGACGCTGGCATCCCTGCTGGTAAGCATTATTGTGTTGCTGCCGGTGATCATCGCACTCCGGCTGCCCTTGCCGAGCCTGGCCTTTATTACCCGGGCGCCGCTGTGGATGTGGGCTGGCGGCGCATTTGGGGTGTGCTTCATTTCGCTGGCATTGATGCTGCTGCCCAGGCTGGGCGCATCAGGGTTTATCGCCCTGGCCATGGCCGGGCAGATTCTGGCGTCGTTGCTGCTCGACCATTTCGGGCTGTTCGGCCTGGCGCAGCGTCCAATGACAACGCCGCGGGCGCTCGGAGCGTTGTTTTTGGTGGCCGCGGTGGTGTTGATTCAGTTCAGCGCCACGCCGGTGCGGGCAGCGGCGACGGCGGGTTGATCAGCCGCGCTCAGCGGCCAGATGATTGATGTCGCGCTGCTCCACCACCGGTTGCGGCGCGCCATGGCTCACCGCCTGCAGCATCGCACGGCCGACGGTCTCGGTGCTGACAACCCAGCTCGGTTTTATCCGACGCAAAAACGAGAGCAACGGCCCGAGAACGCTGTAGAACGCCTGGTACAACGGCGTCTTCGAACGCACGCCGTGCAACGGTTGGATGATCCCCGGCCGGAACAGATAGACCGCCTTGAACGGCAAGCGCAGCAAGGCGTTCTCGGTCTTGCCCTTGACTCGTGCCCACATTGACTTGCCCCGCTCGGAGCTGTCGGTGCCGGCACCAGACACGTAGATAAACGTCATCTGCGGATTGAGCCGCGCCAGGGTGCTGGCGGCGACTAACGTCAGGTCGTAAGTGAGGTGGGTGTACTTGACTTCATTCATGCCCGCCGAGGAAACGCCCAGGCAAAAGAAGCACGCATCAAAGCCCTGCAGCAGGTTTTCCAGGGGTTGGAAATCCAGCATGTCGCCGTGCAACACCTGATGCAGTTTGCCGTGCTCCTGGGTCAACGGGGTACGGCCGACCGCGACGACTTCCTGCACGTCGGGCGCCAGCAGGCACTCGCGCAGCACGCCCTGGCCGACCATGCCGGTGGCGCCGAATAACAGAACTCTCATGGGGGACCTCAGCGGCAAGCCGCAAGCTTCATGCTCATGTTGAACGTGTTCAACCCGTAGCTTACCGCTTGCAGCTCGAAGCCGCCCCTATCAAAACGCGCTGCGAAAGATCTCCTCGATCTGGCGCTGATCCGCGCGCCGTGGGTTGGTCAGGCCACACGCATCCTTGAGCGCATTGCTCGCCAGCAGCGGAATATCCTGCAACCTGGCGCCGAGCTCACGCAGGCCGGCGGGAATTTCCACATCCTGGGACAAGGCGCGAATCGCGACGATAGCAGCCTGCGCGCCCTCTTCCGGCGTAATCCCCTTGATATCGGCACCCAACGCGCGGGCCACGTCACTCAAGCGCTTGGCACTGACACTGGCATTGAAACTCTGCACGTGGGGCAGCAGCACCGCATTGCACACGCCGTGAGGAAGGTCGTACAGACCACCGAGCTGGTGCGCCATGGCATGCACGAACCCCAGCGATGCATTGTTGAACGCCATGCCCGCGAGGAACTGCGCATATGCCATGTTCTCCCGCGCGGCCAAGTCGCTGCCGTCACGTACCGCCAGGCGCAGGTTGGCACTGATCAATTCGATGGCCTTGATTGCGCACGCGTCGGTGATCGGCGTGGCGGCGGTGGATACGTAGGCCTCAATGGCATGCGTCAACGCATCCATGCCGGTGGCGGCGGTGAGGCCCTTGGGCATGGCGACCATCAAGGCCGGGTCGTTGACCGACAGCAACGGCGTGACATTGCGGTCGACGATGGCCATTTTCACGTGGCGGGTTTCGTCGGTGATGATGCAGAAACGGGTCATCTCACTGGCCGTGCCGGCGGTGGTGTTGATCGCCACCAGCGGCAGTTGCGGCCGGCTCGATTGGTCGACGCCCTCATAGTCGCCGATACGCCCGCCGTTGGTGGCGCACAACGCGATGCCCTTGGCGCAGTCATGGGGCGAGCCGCCGCCCAGGGACACGACAAAATCGCAGGCACTCTGTTGCAGCAACGCCAGGCCCTTCTCGACGTTTTCCACATTGGGGTTGGGCTTGGCGCCGTCGTAGACCACCGAGTCGATGTCCTGCAACGCCAGTTTCTCGGCGATCATGCTGGCCACGCCGGCTTTGCACAGGCCCTGGTCCGTGACGATCAACGCCTTGCGAAAACCGTAATTGCGGATGGCGATCATGGCTTCGTCGAGGCAGTCGATGCCCATGATATTGACGGCGGGGATAAAAAACGTGCTGCTCATGGTCGATCCTCAGGGGTTTTATACCCACAGAATCCACCGGTACCGCTTGCCGTATCTTGACCAGGATCAATGCCGGCTCGTGATAAAGTCACCGTCCAGCCGATTTCGAGTAGACCCGCCGCAATGAAGGATTTCCAGGATATTGACGCCCACCTTGACGACTGGAGCGCACTGCGCGACGCCATCGACTTCAATGGGATTCTGATCGGCAACGGCGCAAGCCGCACGATTTGGGAAGACTTTGCCTACGACTCGCTGTTTGAAAACGCTCGCACAGTGGAAGAAAAGCCCCTGGGCCAATCCGAACTCAGCGTATTCGATGCGCTGCAGACCCGCAGTTTCGAGCAAGCCCTGGGCGCGCTGAAAACCACCAGCCGCGTCAACAAGGCCCTGGCGGTCAGCTCGGCGGCGCCACGCAATCGCTACTACGCGATCAAGGAAGCACTGATCAATACGATCCACACCGTGCATATTCCCTGGCGCCTGGTGCAGCCTTCGACCCTGGCGACCATCAACGCGGAACTGGCCCGCTACACCACGGTGTTTACCAGCAATTACGACCTGCTCAATTACTGGGCAATCCTGCACACGCCGGGTATCGACGACCTGTTTCGCAGCGCCGATTCAAGCTTTGACCTGCGCGACACCCGCACTGACGCCACGCGCATTCTGTACCTGCACGGCGGCCTGCACCTGGTGCGCAACCTCGACGGTACCGCGCGCAAACTGCCGTCCACCGACAGCACGTTGCTCAGCAGTTTCGCGATCAACAACACGATCAAGACGCTGGACGATGTGCCGCTGTTCGTCAGTGAGGGCAAGGTGGAGGAAAAGCTCAAGACCATCCGCAGTTCGGATTATCTGTCGTTCTGCTATGAACAGTTGCTCACTCACCAGGGCACGCTGTGCATCTTCGGCCATGACCTGGGGCCGCAGGATAAACACCTGGTGGATGCGATCCGCCAGGCCAACATCACCACCCTGGCCATTTCGGTGTCGGGGCGCAGCGATGGGTTCATTCGCCAGCAGAAGCAGCGGTATTCGCAGTTGTTCGAAGGTACTGGCATGGAACTGAAATTCTTTGCCGCGCGTACCCACCCACTGGGTAATCCAACGCTGTCAGTGCCTGTCGAACACTGATCCAGTGAACGGAGAAGACCAACTGTGGGAGGGGGCTTGCCCCCGATGACGGCCTCTGGGCCGACCAGGATGTTGGGTCAGATCGAGTACATATCCGTTTCTGCGGTAACGGCCACTTAGGGTTCCGCCCTGACGGCGGCTCACTTTTGAAAAGCGCAAAAGTAAGCAAAACGCTCTTGCCCCACCACTCGGCACCTCGCTCATGCTCGGTGTGCCCTCTCTCCGGCTTGAATCCGTGGGCCGCCGCAATGGGCCATCCCTGGCCCAGTGCGGCTAACCCGGCGTCCTGCCGGGTTACCCACGGATTCAAGCCTGCGTTCGGCCAGCGTGGTTTAACGGGGCGCCTGAGATCAAAAGCAGATCAAGATCAAGAGCGACTCGCTTCGCATCGTGGTTACGGTTGGGCGCTACAGAGTTGTGTAGATGCCTATGCCCCGATAGCGGCGCATCAGTCAACACATTCGGTGACTGACACACCGTCATCGGGGGCAAGCCCCCTCCCACATTGAATTGAGTACAGCTCTTAGATAGAGACAAATGACAATAATTCTCGATATCATTCGCGACCTTTCCAAGCCGTGCTGCGTCAAGAAGGATATCCATGTCTCGTCCCAAGCCCGACCCATTGTCGGCCGATGCCTGTCGCGGGTTCTATGCAGATATCCTGCATTTCCTGCGCAAACGCACGGACAACGCCAGTGACGCGGCGGATATGACCCAGGATGTGTTTACCCAATGGCTGGACTACCGCGACCGGGCCAAGGTCGAGCAGCCACGGGCGTTTCTGTTTCAGATGGCGCGCAACCTGCTGCGCGATCACTGGCGTAAACAACAGGTACGCCGCAGTGTCCACGCCGATTCAGCCGACGCCCCCACCGAAGCCGTCACCGACGAGCAAAACGAGCCCATGGCCGCCGCGCTGCGCATCCAGCGCCTGGAACACTTGAAAGAAGTCCTCGCCGAACTCTCGCCCCGTCGGCGCGAAGCCCTTATGCTGCATCGCTTCGAAGGCTTGAGCCAGGCACAGATCGCCGCGCGCATGGGCATTTCGACGAGCATGGTGGAAAAGCACATTGCTTTTGCCCTGCTGCATTGCAAGCGACGTCTTCAACCTGACCCCGGCACGGAGCAGCCCCAATGAGCCGCCTGAGCGACCTCGACGCGCTGGACATCGACGCGAGCGACGCCATTGATGCCCAAGCCGCCAGCTGGTTTGCACGCAACCGCAGCCACGCGGACCGTGTCGACCGCAAGGCCTTCGCCGCCTGGCGGGCCAACCCGGCCCATGCGCGCGCCTATGCCGAATTCGAGCAATTGTGGACGGACCTCGCCCAGTTGCAGCCATTGAACAAACCCTTGGCGCTGCCCCGGCGCAAACCGGTATGGCGCCCCGCGCTGGCAATCGCGGCCGCCTTGCTCTGCGCCGTTCTTGCCCCTCATCTCGGTGCGCCACGCGAGCTGTATCACGCCCAGGTTGCCGGTCATGCCAAGGGCATGCGCACCCTGCACCTGCCCGATGGCAGCACCTTGTATGTGAACGCCAACACCCGCATTCGCGTGGATTTCACCGCGCACCAGCGCATCCTTCACCTGGACAAAGGCCAGCTGTACATCGAAGTGGCCGCCGATCAGGAACGCCCGCTGTACGTACAAGCCGGCGAGGCGAATGTGCGGGTGGTGGGCACCGGTTTCGATGTGCGCCGCAGTGAACAGCAACTGGTGGTCAGCGTGGCCCATGGCCAAGTGGCCTTCGAGCCGGATCGAACACACCCCGCCGCGTTGCTCCAGGCCAGGCAACGCGCCACTTACCAGTACGCCAATGGCACGCTGCAGCAGCAAACCCTCAACGCCGTAGACGTCGCCGATTGGCGCAGCGGGCACTTGGCGTTTCGTAATCGCGAGCTGGCCAGCCTGATCGACGAATTGAGCCTGTACCGTCCCCAGGCGCCTCTACAGGTCAGCAAGGCCGTGGCGCAACTCAAGGTGTCGGGCAACCTGGATGTGAATGATCCGGACGCACTGCTCAACGCCCTGCCCGCCCTGTTACCGGTGAAAACCGTGACGTCCGCCGACGGTATTGTGCGAATCGAATCAAGCAAATAAGCCACACATGAGAATATTTTGCATTCGCATGTGTGGATTTTTTTGCGTGCCCCGTCTTCCTCCCGTCTGTGTTTGATACGCACACCTTTTTGGCTATTTAGCCGCACCGGGGGATCTCATGTTTCGCGCGCCTTGCCCTGCTTCGCACCTGTTTCTACGGCCGACCCTGCTTGCCACCTGCCTGGCGTTCAGCGTCAGCGCCCAGGCCGAGTCATTCACGCTGCAACTCCCGGCCCAGCCGTTGGCGACCTCCCTGAGCCAGGTGGCCCGGCAGGCGAAGATCCAGCTGCTGTTCGATGAGGCGTTGCTCAAGCACATGCAGGCGCCGGCCCTCAAGGGGGAGTACAGCGCAGAAGAGGCGATTCGCAGCCTGCTCAAAGGCGCCGACTTCACCCTGATCAAGATCGGCACGACCTATGTGGTGCGCGCCGATGCGGCCAGGACCACGCAAGGCCGCGCAATCCAGCTCGATACCTCGAGCGTGATCGGCACCGGCAACGAAGTGGACTCCAGTACCGTCAACCGCTCCACCCTGACCCAGGCCGACATTGACCGCTACCAGTCCAATAACATCCCCAGCCTGTTGCAGACCCTGCCCGGCGTGAGCCAGGGCGGCTCGCTCAAGCCCGGCGGCCAAACCATCAACATCCGTGGCTTCGGCGATGCCGAAGACGTGCCGATGACCGTGGATGGCGCGACCAAGAGTGGTTTTGAGCGCTACCAGCAGGGCACCGTCTTTATCGAGCCCGAGCTGATCAAGAGCATTGAGGTAGAGAAAGGCCCGAACTCACCGTTCACCGGCAACGGCGGCTTTGGCGGCACGGTCAACATGACCACCAAGGATGCCCCGGACCTGCTCAAGGACGGCCGCAACAGCGGCGCAATGCTCAAATACGGCTACTCGAGCAACGACCATGAACAGGTCTACAGCAGTGCCGTGTACGGCCGCACCGACGACGGCCGTTTCGATGCGCTGGCCTATCTGACCCAACGCGACGGCGGCGACATGAAGGTTGCCGCCAAGCTGCCCAACGAGAACAACCAGTACCCGATCAATCCTCAGCGCTTGCCCAACAGCGCCCAGGATGTGGACGGCAAGCTGTTCAAGGTCAACGCGTACTTCACCGAGGAACACAGTGTCGGCCTGTCCTACTCGCGCTCCCACAGCAACCGCTGGACACCCTTCTCCGCCGCCAGCTACCCGACACCACCGACCCAGCTCAACATCGACCGCTACGGTTACGAAGGTGCCCTCAAGCGCTTTCTGGCGCACCGCGATACCGTCGACACCACCTGGTCGGGCAAGTACCACTACCAGCCGCTGGACAACCCGCTGGTGGACATGACCGTCAAGTACTCCCAGTCCAACACCGAACAGAGCGACGAGCGTGACGCCACCGCGTTTTTCCAGCTGGCCACCGGCGGGCGCAAGATGGACACCGCCTACACCGACAAGCATCTGGATATCCGCAACGTCAGCCTGTTCGACACCGGCCCCCTGCAGCATGCGCTGACAGTCGGCGGGCAGGTGCGCAAGCACGTGCGCGACACCGAAATGTGGATGCCCGGCAGCACTTACAATACGCCGCGCTATAACTACGGCCATTTCCAGCCGGGCTTCATGCCCCACGGCAAGGTCGACACCAACAGCTTCTTCATCCAGGACGCAGTGACCCTGGGCGACCTGACCATCACCCCGTCGCTGCGCTACGACCATGTGCGCAACCGGGGCGAAGGCAATGATGCGCCGTACTACAACAACCCTGACCCTGCGATCGGCCACGACTACAGCGACCGCACCTACACCGGCTGGTCGCCGCGCCTGGCGCTGTTCTGGACCGTCACGCCAAACGTGGGCCTGTTCGCCAACTGGAGCCAGACCTGGCGTGCGCCGGTGATCGACGAGCAATACGAAGTGCAGGGCCTGGGCAGCCGCACCGCCACCAGCGTGGACCTGGACCCGGAGCGCATCACCTCGATTACCTTGGGCAACATCACTCACTTCGACAATCTCGTCGCCCAGGATGACAACCTGCAATTGCGCACCACCTTGTTCCACAACAAGGTCGAAGACGAAATCTTCAAGGCCACCGGCGTGGGGTGCCGGAACCAGGCCGTCAACGGCGGCACGATTGGCTCCGCCTGCCCAGCGGGGGCGATGTCCAACTACCGCAATATCGGCGGCCTGACGATCAAGGGCATTGAAGTGGAGTCGATCTATAACTCCACCTACGTGTTCGGCTCGGTGTCCTTCGCCTATGCCAAAGGCCAGCACGAAGGCGCCTATACCAACCCCTGGGGCCCGGACGTGGCAGCGCGGGATATCCCGCCGACCAAATGGGTGCTGGTGCTGGGTACCCACATTCCGGCCTGGGATGCCCAGGTAGGCTGGATGGGCCAGTTCATCGGCGCCACCGACCGCCTGCCCAGCGACAACTATTCCGGCGGCCCGGGTTCAGGGGTGGGCGATCTGTTCTACGACCAGTATGGCAACAAGCGCTACAACACCCAGGGCCTGTTCGCCAAATGGACACCGCAACAGGCATACCTCAAGGGCACCGAGGTGAACTTCACCGTGGACAACCTATTCAACGAAAACTTCCGCCCGGCGTTGAGCGGCGACCGCGCCTATACCAAGGGGCGCGATGCGAAGATCAGCGTGACGCGATTCTTCTGATTGCTACACCGAGTCTAAATGTGGGAGGGGGCTTGCCCCCGATGGCGGTGGATCAGCCAATGAACCTGTTGGCTGACACACTGCAATCGGGGGCAAGCCCCCTCCCACATGGGGCCTGTGTTCAGGCCAAGAGACCATCGGCGCGCAGCAGGGTTTCCAGGCAATGTTCGGTGATGTGGTAGAACGCTTTGAGTTCTTGGATTTTCACCAATAGCTGCGCGTTGTCCAAAGGCTCGGCACGCTTGATCGCCAGGATCATCTTGTTTTTGTTGGTGTGCTCCAACGAGATGAATTCGAACACTTTGGTCTCATAGCCACAGGCTTCGAGAAACAAGGCGCGCAGGCTGTCGGTGACCATTTCCGCCTGTTGGCCAAGGTGCAGGCCGTATTGCAGCATCGGCTTGAGCAGCGCCGGGCTCTGGATCTGCAGGCGGATCTGTTTGTGGCAGCACGGCGAACACATGATGATCGACGCGCCGGAACGGATACCGGTGTGAATCGCATAATCGGTGGCGATATCGCAGGCATGCAGGGCGATCATCACGTCCAGCCGGCTCGGCGCGACGCTGCGCACATCGCCGCACTTGAACACCAGCCCCGGGTGCTCCAGGCGCGCGGCCGCTTCGTTGCACAGGGTGACCATGTCCTGGCGCAACTCGACACCGGTCACCTCGCCTTCGGCCTTGAGCGTGTTGCGCAGGTAGTCGTGGATCGCAAACGTGAGGTAGCCCTTGCCCGAGCCAAAATCGGCAACGCGTACGGGTTGGTCGAGTTGCAACGGCGATGACGTCAGCGCGTGACTGAACACTTCGATGAACTTGTTGATCTGCTTCCACTTGCGCGACATCGACGGGATCAGCGCCTGCCTGGCGTCGGTCACGCCCAGGTCGGCGAGGAACGGCCGGCCCAGGTCGAGGAAGCGATTTTTCTCGCGGTTATGCTCGGCCGATGGCGCCTCACGCAATTGCTGCGGCTTGCTTTTGAACAGCGAGCTTTTGTTCTTCTTGCTGTATTCCAGCTGGGCTTCGTCAGTCAGCGACAACAGGTGCGCGTTCTTGAACGAGGCCGGCAGCAGCTCGGCAATCGCCGCCACACCGTCGGCCAGCGCCAGGTTCTTGGTGATGTCGCGGGTCTTGTAGCGGTAGACGAAGGACAGGCAGGGCTGTTCCTTGACGGTGACCGCTTTGATGATCAGCCGCTGCAGTTCGGCTTCATCACCGACGTACTTGGCCAGCACCAGCTTGATAAAGGCGTTTTGCGCCAGGCTTGCGTTCAGCAGTTCGATGAACTGGGCATGATGATCCGGTGCAGGGCTGGCGGGTTGAGCGGTGACGGACATGAACAAAAACGCCTCGGGCAAAGAATGCCGGGCATTTTAGGGGGGATAACCCGCAACGGCACGGAGTTATTTGACCAGTGGTCAGTTCCAACAGCCAAGGTAGATCCAAATGTGGAAGGGGGCTTGCCCCCTCCCACATTTAGAGAGCTGTGTTGACTGGGTTATTTGAGTACGACCAGGCGATTGGGCAGCTCATTGCGGGTCTGCGTCACCGGCACATGCACCTTGAGCAATTCACCACACGCCTCGATGCACGCAATGAACCCGGCCAGCGTTTGCCCCTGCTTCACCTGCTGGGTAAACGCCTTGACGATGCCATCCCAGTTGCTGTCGTCCAACTGCTTGGAGATGCCGTCATCCACCAGGATTTCCACATAGCGCTCCGCCTCGCTGACAAAAATCAGCACCCCGGTGCTGCCCAGCGTGTGATGCAGGTTCTGCTCGAGGAACTGACGGCGCGCCAGGTTCGAGGCGCGCCAATGGCGCACCGAGCGCGGGATCAAACGGGTGGTGACCTTGGGCAAGCGAAACACCAGGCACAGCACAATGAAGGTCGCCCACTGCGCCAGCAACAAGGTGTACATGGTCAGGTAGCCCGACAAGTAATGCACCACGCCAGGCACCACCAATGCAATCAGGCTGGCCCACAGCAACGGGATGTAGGCGTAGTCGTCGGCCCGCGCCGCCAGCACGGTGACCAGTTCGGCGTCGGTCTGTTGCTCGACCCGGGCGATCGCCTCGGCCACTTGGCGCTGCTCATGTTCAGTCAGTAATGCCATGGTTGTAGATGCTCTATTTTCGTTATTGTCATTACCAGCCGCCCGACGCCCCGCCACCGCCGAAACCACCAC
>NZ_JAFLXH010000050.1:0-27818 GCF_019891515.1 Pseudomonas sp. Wu6
ACAATGAACGACGAATGCATTCATCGTTAGACTATTTGCCGCCCAATCAGTACGAGCGGCAAACAGCCTGAAAACACCGATTGAGGTGTCCGGAAAAAGTTGACCACCTCAGTTAGAGGATCTTTGACTGACACACTGCCATCGGGGGCAAGCCCCCTCCCACATTTTGTTCCGCGTATGACTCAGGATTTGCGGGTCAGCGGCTGTGCGCTGAATTTCACACCGGCCAGACCATGGGCGATCAATGCGCGGATGTTCCCGTGGTCAGTGCCTTCAGGCGTCGCGACCACCGAACGGTAATGCTCGCCAAACGCCAGCAGCGCTTCCAGCAACGCCAACCCCAGGTTCTTGCGCGAACTAAGCGACGCTGCAAAACAAATGTGGGAGGGGGCTTGCCCCCGATTGCGGTGGTTCAGTATCAGATGTACTGACTGACACACTGCCATCGGGGGCAAGCCCCCTCCCACATTTGTTTTGCAGCGTCTGACTCAGGATTTGCGGGTCAGCGGCTGTGCGCTGAATTTCACACCGGCCAGACCATGGGCGATCAATGCGCGGATATTTCCGTGGTCAGTGCCTTCAGGCGTCGCGACCACCGAACGGTAATGCTCGCCAAACGCCAGCAGCGCTTCCTGATCGCTCAACCCCTCCAGCAACGTCAACCCCAGGGTCTTGCACGAACCTTCGTTCTGGCCGGCGGCATTTTCCACCTCGCCGTTGGTGAAGGCTTGCGGCTGGTAGTCGTAATTTGCGGCAACAAAGGCCAGGGTGTCGGCAAAAGCGTGTACGCCGCTGTTGAGGCTGGCGCGCAGGGTGTTCAGGTCAGTCATGGGGTTTTCCTTTGGCGAACGCCGCCTGTTGGTCGGCGCTGGCTTCTTGCTGGTATTGGGCTTTCCACTGCGCGTACGGCATGCCGTACACCACTTCACGGGCGTCATCGAGGCTCAGCTCGATCCGGCGCTCATCGGCCTCGGCCTTGTACCACTTGGACAGGCAGTTGCGGCAGAAGCCGGCCAGGTTCATCAGGTCGATGTTCTGTACATCCTTGCGGCTGTCCAGGTGGGCTACCAGCCGACGGAAGGCGGCGGCTTCGAGTTCGAGGCGTTGTTGGTCGTTCATAGGGCTCACTTGAGTATCAGCGGCTGGCCGCCAGAGTGATCGAAACCGACTCGGCAAAGCGCAGCGCATGGGGCTTGTCCACTTCGACTTCGGCGTACAGCACCGATGGGTTACTCATCACCAGGTCCAGCAGCTCCTGGGTCAGGCGCTCGAGCAGGGCAAAACGGTTGCCTTCGACGTGGGCGATGATCGCCTTGGTGATGGTGCGGTAGTTCAAGGCATGGTCGATGTCATTATCGCGCACGGCTTCCTGGGCGGCATACAGGATGGTGAGGTTGATCAGCACATCCTGCTTGTTGAGGATTTCGTCCTCGTTGATACCGATAAAGGTGCGCAGGCGCAGGTCCTTGACCCGGATGCGCGCCATGCCTGGTTGAAGTTGTGGCATTGCTACTTGCTCCGTCCAATCAGTTGCAGGAACTCCATGCGCGTGGTGTTCGACTCGCGGAAGGCGCCGAGCATCACTGAGGTGTTCATGGTTGAATTCTGTTTTTCCACGCCGCGCATCATCATGCACATGTGCCTGGCCTCGATCACCACCGCCACGCCGGCGGCCTGGGTCACGTCCTGGATGGCATCGGCGATCTGCCGGGTGAGGTTTTCCTGGATCTGCAGGCGCCGGGCGAACATGTCGACGATGCGCGCCAGCTTCGACAGGCCCAGCACCTTGCCGGTCGGAATATAGGCCACGTGGGCCTTGCCGATAAAGGGCAGCAGGTGATGCTCGCACAGCGAGTACAACTCGATGTCCTTGAGGATCACCATCTCGTCATTGTCAGAGGCGAACAAGGCGCCGTTGACGATTTCCTGCAGGTTCTGCTCATAGCCATGACACAGATACTGCATCGCCTTGGCGGCGCGCTTGGGCGTATCGAGCAGGCCTTCGCGCTCGGGGTCTTCACCCAGGCCCTTGAGGATCTCGCGGTAATGGTGGGGCAGGGACAAAGTCATACAACATCCTCACAAACGGCTTACTTGATGTGCCGCCCGCCGTTGACGGTCAGGGTGGTCCCGGTGACATAGGGGTTGTCCAGCAGGTAACGCACACTCTGGTAGATCACTTGCGGCCCGGGCTCGATGCCCAGTGCCGACTTGGCCAGGACCCTGTCGCGATAGGCCGCGTCGTCGCCTTCATTGAACATCACCATGGCCGGCGCGATGCCGTTGACCTTGATCAACGGCGCGAACTGCGCGGCAAACGACAGCGTGAGGCTGTCGAGCCCGGCCTTGGTGGCGCAATAGGCGATGTGCTGACGGCTGCCCTTGCGCACCACATCGTCGCTGATATGGATGATGTCGGCGGGTGTCGAGCGTTGCAGCAGAGGTGAACAATGCAGGTTGATCAGGTACGGCGCAAGCATGTGCACGCTGAACATGTCGATAAAGGCGCGGCTTTCGTCGCCCGGGGTCTCTGCGACCCAGGCCGAGGCATTGTGGATGATCGCGCGCAGCGCATCGGTGTGTGTCTTCAGCTCAGCGATGAACGCCAGGATTCCCGCTTCGCTGGAAAAGTCCGCAAACAGCCCGACCGCGCCGCGTTCGCGCAGTTGCTGCACACCTGGACGTTCGCTGCGGTAGCTGAACATCACCGGGTGCCCTTCGTCCAGCAGGCGCTCGGCGCAATACAGGCCGACACGCTGGCCGGCACCGGTGATCAGGATCGGGGCGTTTGTTGCAGTCATGGGAGGCTCGCGTCGCTGGCAGATGCGAACTATACCAGCGACCCGTCTCCCCTGTACTCAGGCGGCGGCTTCGCCGGTCTTGCGGGGCGGCGTCGGATGCAGCCAGTGCGCCAGCAGATGAGTCGATAACGGGATAAAGAAGTAAACCATCAGCGGTGTGAGCGCCAAGGTGCTGACCAGCACCCGGCTGAACAGGTCCAGCTCGCCGAGCAAGGGGCCCAGGCCGAAGTTGAACAACAGCGACACCGGAAAAAACGCCAGCCAGATCGCCACCGCCTGTTTCCAGCGCGGCGGGCGCGCGCCCACGGCACCGAACCAGCCATCGATGCCGCTCACGCGATGTTCGGACGGGTTGGCGAACAGCTCGCTGCCACGGCTCAGCCAGGCACTGCGCGACGCGGAAAACTCCCAGGCATGCAGGGTCTTTTCATCGGCGAAGCGGAAGATGATCTGGAATTCATCATCATGGGGTGGCGGTGCGAGCACTCCGGAGCCCAGGTACCCGGGAAAGTCGGTGGCCAATTGCTCGCCTTCGCGCAGCCAGGCCATCAGTTCTTCGTAGCGACCTTTGGCCACACGGCGCGCAACCATCAAGGTGACGGGGGAGGTAGACATTGTGTATCTCCAGATAAACGGGTGCGCTTGACCGGGTAGGCGGCGCACGAGCGCAGCGGCGGGTATTGCCACTGCGCTGAAAAAACACGCAAGGATTATTCCTGTTTTGAGAAAATACGCCAGTGACATTGGTCCGAAGTCCAGCGCCCTTGAAAAAGACAGGTTTAAATGCGTTAAATGAGGTTCCATTCCTGGTGGCTTTTGTCAGAAATAACGTGATTACTGCACCGATTGATAACACTTTGCAGCTGGAACCGATTGATTCGGAGCACCTGTTCCCCATTCGGGAAGTGGCAAGATTGACAGGCGTCAATCCGGTCACTCTGCGAGCGTGGGAGCGGCGCTACGGGCTGATCCGTCCCGTGCGCACCGAAAGCGGGCACCGCCTCTACTCCAGGGTCGATATCGAGACGGTCAATCGTATTATCGAGTGGACTGAGCGTGGCGTCGCGGTGAGCAAGGTAGGCAAACTTCTGGCCCGTGACGCTCAACAGGCCGACGCGCTGCGTGCCGAGCGCGACGCGGCTGCAGACAGCGAATGGCCGCAGTGGCGGGCTCGGCTGCTGCAAGCCATCAGTGCTTTCGATGATCGCCAGTTGGAAAGCGTGTACGGCCAGATTTTCTCGACCTATCCCTTGAACGTCGCGTTCCAGGACATCCTGATGCCGCTGTGGAACGACTTGCTGCGCCGTCAGGGCGGTTTCGGCCAGGCCAGCGAGTGGCTGTTTTTCGACGCGTTCCTGCGCGTGCAGACGCTCCTGCGCCTACAGATAGCCAGCGCATCGGCGGCGCCCCGCGTGTTACTCAGCGCCATGCCGGGTGAGTGCCGAAAACTGGAGCTTTTGGTGGCGGCGCTGCTGATGAGCGGGGAGGATTTGACCGTGAAGGTGCTGGGCCTGGGTCAGCCGGTCGAGGAGTTGACCCTGGTCTGTGAAAAGATCCGCCCCCAGGCGATGGTCATTTTCTCCAACCACTCACACAAGCAGGACCTGGAAGCGCGCTTGAACCGGCTGGCATTGACCCTCAACTGCCCGCTGTTTCTGGCAGGTGCTGCATCGGACCTGTTGCAGGCCGATCTGACCGGTACTTCCATCGGTGGCCTGGGCAGCGAAGGGCGCCAGATGCAGCAGCGTCTGCAGCAGTTTCTCAGTGGCGGCCCGGATACCTGATCTCAGGCATGTACCTGCGGATGCACCAGACGATGCTGGTGCAGGATGAACTGGCGCAGGCGCTCGATTTCATCCGCGTCACTCTGATTCAGGCGGTAGGCGAACAATCCCCGGGCGGTTTCCCGCTCCAGCGTACCGCGCAGCGCAATGCGTTCGTAACCGGACGGGCTGAACCACAACGAGAAGGTTTTCGGCGGTCTGGCTCGGCCACGTCCTTCTACCAGCACACCTTTGAATGACACTTCATGCACCCACAGGGCGCTGGCGTAGCCCTTGCTGTTCTCCAGGGCCACCGGCTCTTCAAGGGCCAGGCGCCATGGGCGAACCATCGGCCCGTCTTCAAAAATACTCGGCACGCCCAACCGAAGATGCACTGCATGAAATTCATCCTCTACCAGATGCAGAGGGAAGGTCAGTTGCTGATTGTCGAACTGCGCCTGGAGGGTGACTTGATCATGAGCGGCCAGCCGGGTCAGCAGATCGCGAATCTGTGCACCGCCATTGACCGTCAGGCTCGACCCTGCGTCCCGCAGGTTGAGCTGCGGGTTGTGCTGCATGTTCTGGATAAAATCCAGCTCGTCCTGAGTCAATAGAGCATCGCGGCGCATTGATATAGCTCAACGGTTGGGCATTAAAAAGCCATTATCGCTCTAAAGAACGCACTTTTTACAGCTTGTTAACGCCGCTCGTTGACTTGAGCGCCGCCAGCTCGGCTTTGAGCTCGGCTACCTGGGTTTCCAGCTGAGCCACGCGTTGCTGTGCCTTGACCTGTGTAGTGACGTCTTTTTGCACACCGACGAAATACGTCTGCTGGTCGGCCGCGTTGTACACCGTGGATACCGAGAGTTCGTTCCAGAAGTGCGTGCCGTCCTTGCGGTAGTTGCGCACGATCTCGCGGCAGGCGCCGCCACTGTCGAGCGCCTCGCGGATCGCCATCAGGGCCGGCTGGTCGCGATCGCCCGACTGCAGGAAACGGCAGTCCTGATAGAGAATCTCGTCCAGGGTATAGCCGGTCAGACGTTCGAACGCGGGGTTGACGTAGATCAGCGGCTTCTCGTCGCCCTCGCGTTCGGCAACGACGATGCCGTCGTTGGACGCGTTGACAACCATCTGCAGCAACTTGGGGTTAATCATTGAGCGTTCCATGGCGTGTTCCGATGGTGCAAGTTTATGGCAAATTCTGAATGTTGCACGGCAGGCACTGAAACCCTGGTGCAGCTGCTAATATCCTACGCTTTCGTTCAATGACAGGATCAGATTGATGAAAGTCGCCATCCTTTCCGGCTCGGTCTACGGTACGGCAGAAGAAGTCGCCCGCCACGCCCGGGACATCCTCAACGCAGCGGGTTTTGAAGCCTGGCACGATCCGCGCGCCACGCTGGCGCAGGTGCAGGCTTTCGCCCCCGAGGCGTTCCTGGCGGTCACATCGACCACCGGCATGGGCGAATTACCCGACAACCTGCAGCCGCTGTATTCGAGTATTCGCGACCAACTGCCTGCTGCCTGGCGCGGCCTGCCCGGTGCAGTCATTGGCCTGGGCGACGCCAGCTACGGCGACACCTTCTGCGGCGGCGGCGAGCAACTGCGCGAATTGTTCGGCGAGTTGGGCGTACGCGAAGTGCTGCCGATGCTGCGCCTGGATGCCAGCGAAAGTGTGACCCCGGAGAGCGACGCCGAGCCGTGGCTGGCCGAGTTTGTGACTGCCCTGCAGCCATAGCAAACGGGCGCGTCGTCTGGGGGCGCACTGGTCGGCGTGTGTTTATTGACGACGCTTCTCTGACACCGATTTGTACTATTCTCTTGGCTGACTCGCTCAGTCATCAAGCTGGCTGCGAAGGCAACTCCGCAAGCCAGGGCGTCTGACTAGACTGGCCCATCACTTAAAAAATAATAATAAGTGCGCCAAGGAGGTCAACATCGTGAGTCTAGCCCCGGTTTCATCGTCAAAGGCGATGGTGGCAGCTGTCACAAAAAGTGCCCAAGGTATGAGCGCAGCGCTGGCCTGGCCGGCGCTGCTGCGCAGATTGGATCACCAGGACCTCGGGTATAAAAGCTGATGCCACTTGCAGAAATTCCGCTCAGCGTCTGGCGCAAGCGCGGCCAGGACTTCGTCTTTCGCGGCCAGTCCATTCGTTATTGGGTGGCCGGGCAGGGCGAACCGCTGCTGCTGCTTCATGGCTTTCCCACGGCCAGTTGGGATTGGCATTACCTGTGGCAGCCCCTGGCCCAGCGCAATCTGGTGATTGCCTGCGACATGCTCGGCTTTGGTGACTCGGCCAAACCGCTGGATCATGGTTATTGCCTGCTGGAGCAAGCGGACCTGCAACAGGCGCTGCTTGAGCACCTGGGGGTGACGAAACCGGTGCACGTGTTGGCCCATGACTATGGCGACAGCGTGGCCCAGGAACTGCTGGCCCGGCATTATGAAGGCCGGTTCCAGATGGCCAGTTGTGTGTTTCTCAACGGTGGGCTGTTCCCTGAAACCCACCGTGCAACCTTGGTGCAGAAATTGTTGCTCAGCCCCTTGGGCTGGATGATTGGCCGAGCCTCGGGAAGAGGCGGCCTGGCCAACAGTTTCAACCAGATCTTTGGCCCACGGACGCGGCCAAGCGAAAGCGCCCTGGATGATTTCTGGAGCCTGATTGAACGCAATGATGGCGCGCGCATCCTGCACAAGCTGATCGGCTATATCCCTCAGCGCCGTCGCCTGCGCGATCGCTGGGTGGCAGCGATGCAACGCGACGACGTGCCGTTGCGCGTCATCGACGGTGAGGTCGATCCCATTTCCGGCGCGCACATGGTGGAGCGCTACCACCAACTGGTGCCGCATGCCGATACGGTATTGCTGGCCGGCATCGGCCATTACCCGCAGATCGAGGCGCCGGTCCAGGTGCTCAGGCATTACCAGGCGTTCCGTGAGCATATTGGCCAGCAGTCGGTGCGTGCGGCTTGTTCCTGAGCCTGGCACCTGCCCCAAGGCATCATCCCGCTGCCTTATCGAGCACCATTCAGCGCCGGCCGTATTTATTGTGACCAAAGGCGCTGTGCCCGACACTCTGGCCATTGCCATTGTCGCCAGAGGAGTTGGGTATGAATCAGTCAGTGCAGTTGCAGGATAAGGTCGTGATCGTCACCGGTGCCGGCGGCGGATTGGGCCGGGCCCATGCGCTGCTGTTCGCCCGCCACGGGGCCAAGGTGCTGGTCAATGATCTCGGTGGTTCGACCCAGGGCGAAGGCGCCAATGCCTCGGCCGCCGACCGCGTGGTGGCTGAAATCCGCGAAGCTGGCGGCACTGCCCAAGCCAACCATGATTCCGTCACCGACGGCGACAAAATCGTGCAGAACGCGTTGGACGCGTTCGGCCGTATCGATGTGGTGGTGAACAACGCCGGCATCCTGCGTGACAAGACCTTCCACAAAATGGACGACAGCGATTGGGACCTGGTTTACCGGGTGCATGTCGAAGGCGCCTACAAAGTCACGCGCGCCGCCTGGCCGCATCTGCGCGAGCAGGGTTATGGCCGGGTGATCTTCACCGCGTCCACCTCGGGCATCTACGGCAACTTCGGCCAGTCCAACTACGGCATGGCCAAGCTCGGCCTGTATGGCTTGACCCGAACCCTGGCGCTGGAAGGGCGCAAGCACAACATCCTGGTCAACGCGATTGCCCCCACCGGCGGCACGCGCATGACCGAAGGGCTGATCCCGCCGCAGGTGTTCGAGCGTCTCAAGCCGGAACTGGTCAGCCCGTTGGTGGTGTACCTGGGCAGCGAAGCCTGCCAGGAAACCTCGGGCCTGTTCGAGGTCGGCGGCGGCTGGATCGGCAAGACCCGTTGGGAGCGCAGCCTGGGCGTGGGTTTCGATCCCGAAGCGGGCTTTTCGCCGGATGACGTGGCGGCACACTGGCAGCAAATCTGCGACTTCGAAGGCGCCGCGCACCCCAGCGACAATATCGAGGCGTTGAAAGAGATGATGGCCAACTTGCAGAAGTTCAGCCTCTGATCGTTGCCATAAAATCAGTGAATCCCACGGGGCGCCGACAGCGCCCCGTTTTTATTCCAGGCATAAAAAAGGCCGCTGCACAGGCAGCGGCCGAAGTAAGACGTTGGATCAAGGAGCGATAAATCAACGTCAGTGAACACGGGTAACAGATTGAAAAGCGTGACAATCCGTTGGATTCAAGCTTTTCTCCCCAGCTCGGGAGCGGGCCGTTTGCCCTAAAAGCGAGCTAAGAATAATCGGTTGTAACAGAATGAGTAATAGCAGTTCAGGACAAGGACTGTTACCAAAACGGCAACAATTAAGCGCTCGCCATCGATTCCTCTGATAAGCCCCCATCCATCCAATCCATGACCCGCGCCGAAACCCCTGCCGGCGCGGCTCGTCATCCTTTCGAGCGACAACACGAATACCTCCTTGGTGCGCTTATCGCTCTTCATGGGCGGCAGTAGGGTGGGGCCTTCTGTCACTCACCGGGGAAGACGCATGACAAAAACAACAATGCGCGCCATCTTCACGCCACAGGCGCTGGCCGCTGCGGTTGCCGTGGGCTGCTGTGCCCAGGCACAGGCTGTTTCGTTCAACATTGGCGAGATCGAAGGGCAATTCGATTCCTCGCTGTCGGTCGGTGCGAGCTGGGGCATGCGCGATGCCGACCGAAGCCTGGTCGGCACCGTCAATGGCGGCACGGGCCAGGCGTCCACCGGGGATGACGGGCGTCTGAACTTCAAGAAGGGCGAAACCTTCTCCAAAATCTTCAAGGGCCTGCACGACCTTGAACTCAAATACGGCGACACCGGTGTGTTCGTGCGCGGCAAGTACTGGTATGACTTCGAGCTCAAGGACGAGGACCGCGAGTTCAAGCCGATCAGCGACCACAACCGCAAGGAAGGCGCCAAATCCAGCGGTGCGCAGATCCTCGATGCGTTCGTCTACCACAACTACTCCCTGGGCGACCTGCCCGGCACCGTGCGCGCCGGCAAGCAGGTGGTCAGTTGGGGCGAAAGTACCTTCATCGGCAACTCCATCAACAGCATCAACCCGATCGACGTGTCGGCGTTCCGTCGTCCAGGCGCCGAGATCAAGGAAGGCTTGATCCCGGTGAACATGCTGTTTGCCTCCCAGAGCCTGACCAATCAGCTGACCGTGGAAGGTTTCTACCAACTGGAATGGGACCAGACTGTGCTGGACAACTGCGGCACTTTCTTCGGCGGCGACGTCGCGGCGGATGGCTGCACCGGTAACTACACGGTGGGCAGCCCCGGGATTGCACCGCTGCAACCCATCGCGGCGGCACGCGGCCAAGGTTTTGTGGTGACCCGCGAAGGCGTGGTGGTGCAGCGCGCCGCAGACCGGGATGCGCGCGACTCCGGCCAGTTCGGCGCGGCCTTGCGCTGGCTGGGTGACGACACCGAATACGGCCTGTACTTCATGAACTACCACAGCCGCACCCCGACCGTGGGCACGATTACCGCCAATACCAACCTTGCGACCATCGGCGCCATTGGTGCCGCCGCCCCGCCGGGCTTGGGCGGGGCGCTGGCCCAGAGCACCATGCTCGGCCGTGGCCGGTACTACCTGGATTACCCGGAAGATATCCGTTTGTTCGGCGCCAGCTTCTCCACCACCTTGCCCACCGGCACGGCGTGGACCGGCGAAATCAGCTATCGACCCAATGCGCCCGTACAACTCAACACCACCGACCTGACCCTGGCGCTGGTCAACCCGATTGCCGGCAATGCCGCGTCACCCATCCGCAGTTCGTTTGGCGCCGACAACAAAGGCTACCGCCGCAAGGAAATCACCCAGATCCAAAGCACCATGACCCAGTTCTTCGACCAGGTGCTGGGCGCCGAACGCCTGACCCTGGTGGGCGAAGCGGCCGTGGTGCATGTCGCCGGCCTGGAAGATAAAACCAGACTGCGTTATGGCCGCGACTCGGTGTACGGCGCCTATGGGTTCCAGGGTGACACCGACGGTTTCGTCACCTCCACCTCCTGGGGCTACCGCGCACGGGCAATCCTTGACTACAACAACGCGATTGCCGGGGTGAACCTCAAGCCCAACCTGTCCTGGTCCCATGACGTCGCCGGCTACGGCCCCAACGGGATTTTCAACAAAGGCGCCAAGGCCATCAGCGTCGGCGTGGACGCGGACTACCGCAGCACCTACACCGCCAGCCTCAGCTACACCAACTTCTTTGGCGGCGACTACAACACCCTGACCGACCGCGACTTCCTCGCCCTCAGCTTCGGCGTGAACTTCTGATTTGGCTTAAAAGAAGGACAAGAACTTATGCGTAAGACAATTGCAGTGCTGGCCCTGAGTCTATTGGCCGCCCACGTGATGGCAGCGGTATCGCCGCAAGAAGCCGCCAAGCTTGGCACCACACTTACCCCGGTCGGCGCCGAAAAAGCCGGCAACGCCGATGGCTCGATCCCGGCCTGGACCGGCGGCATCCCGAAAAACGCCGGCGCGGTGGACAGCAAGGGCTTTCTCGCCGACCCGTTCGCCGCTGAAAAGCCGCTGTTCGTGATCACCGCCGCCACCGTCGACAAGTACAAGGACAAGCTTTCAGACGGCCAGGTGGCGATGTTCAAGCGCTACCCCGAGACCTACAAGATCCCGGTGTACCCGAGCCACCGTACGGTCAACCTGCCGGCCGATGTCTACGAGTCGATCAAGCGCAGCGCCCTCAACGTCAAGGCGATCAACGACGGCAACGGTCTGGAAAATTTCACCGGTAACCGTTACTACGCGTTCCCGATCCCGAAAAATGGCGTAGAGGTGTTGTGGAACCACATCACCCGCTACCACGGCGGCAACCTGCGCCGCATCATCACCCAGGCCACGCCCCAGACCAACGGCAGCTACACGCCGATCCGCTTCGAAGAAGAAGTCGCGGTGCCCCAGGCCATCCCCGATATCGACCCGGCCAAGGCGGCCAACGTGCTGAGTTATTTCAAGCAATCGGTCACCGCGCCGGCGCGGCTGGCCGGCAATGTGCTGCTGGTGCACGAAACCCTCGACCAGGTGAAGGAGCCGCGCCTGGCCTGGATCTACAACGCCGGCCAGCGCCGTGTGCGGCGCGCGCCGCAGGTGTCGTATGACGGGCCGGGCACCGCCTCCGACGGCCTGCGCACCACGGATAACTTCGACATGTTCTCCGGCGCGCCCGACCGCTATGACTGGAAACTGGTGGGCAAGAAGGAGCTGTACATCCCTTACAACAGCTACAAGCTCGACTCGCCCACCCTCAAGTACGACGACATCATCAAGGCCGGGCATATCAACCAGGACCTGACCCGCTATGAGCTGCATCGCGTCTGGGAAGTGATCGGCACCGTCAAGCCGAGCGAGCGGCACATCTACGCCAAGCGCCACATGTACATCGACGAAGACAGCTGGCAGGTCGCCCTGGTGGACCACTACGACGGTCGCGGCCAACTGTGGCGCGTCGCCGAAGGCCATGCGCAGTTCTATTACGACCACCAGGTGCCGGCCTACACCGTGGAAACCCTCTACGACCTGATTGCCGGGCGCTACCTCGCACTGGGCATGAAGAACGAGGAGAAGAGCAGCTTCGTGTTCGGCTTCGCGGCCAAGGCGGCGGATTACACCCCGGCGGCGCTCAGGTCCGAAGGCGTGCGTTAGTCCTCAACTGTGATCGTTCCCACGCTCCGCGTGGTAATGCATCCCGTGACGCTCTGCGTCACCTGTACGCGTTGAGTTGTCGGCGGGACGCGGAGCGTCCCAGGCGGCATTCCCACGCGGAGCGTGGGAACGATCAAACCCCCTACACATCGGGTTTTGTGCATGGTCCTTAATCACCCCGCTGAATACTTCTTCAACAACCGCCCACCACAGGACTAGGGTTGCATCACAATAAAAAAGCAGGATGCAGCAATGACCGCCCTGACACGCTGCCTGGACCGTCCTGGATTCATGCCTCGGCTGTCCGCCCACCATGTGCTGCGCCCGCGCCTGGCCGCAGCGTTGCTCGCGGCGCCGGCGCGTGTGAAGTTGTTGTGTGCGCCGGCTGGCAGTGGCAAGAGTGCGATGCTCGCCGAATGTGCACTGCAGGCGCCGCCCGGCTGCCAGGTGTACTGGTTGGCACTCAATGGTGGCGTGGCGTGCCCTGATGATTTTTCCCGGCGCCTGGCCCACAGCCTTGGGTTGCCCTACACCGATGAAACCACGTTATTGCTGGATCTGGGGCGCTGGCAACCCACGGCGTGGGTGTGCCTGGATGATTTCTGCCGCCTGCCGGCGCCCGAGCTGGACGCCTTGCTGGACCGGTTGCTCGCCGCCAGCAGCCCGGCGCTGACCTGGTGGCTGGGCGCGCGACGCCGACCATCGTGCAATTGGCCACGGCTGTTGCTTGATGACGAATTGCTGGAGTGCGGCAGCGCTGAACTGGCCTTCAATGCTACGGAAATCCAGGCATTGCTCGGGCCTGGGCAGACTGTCGAGAGTGTCATGCAATTCAGTGCAGGCTGGTGTGCCGGCGCGCGCATCGCGTTACTCAATGACGGCCATGCCGATAAAACCTTGCTCGATTATCTGCAACACGAAGTGTTCAACAGCTTGCCGGCAGAGTTGGCCGAAGCCTGGCGGGTGCTCGCCAACCTGCCGCGCTTCAATGCGGGCCTGTGTGAGCATCTGTTCGGCTTTGGTGACGGTGCTCAGTACCTGCGCGAGCTGCAAGCGCTCGGTGCGTTTATCCAGCCCTGGGAAGGCAGCACCGATGGGCTGCAGATATTTGCCCCCCTGGCGCGCCTGCTGCGCGAAGAGCCCTGGCCGGCCAAGCGCGCCTGGCACCGGCGCGCCTGCCAGTGGTTCAGTGCCGAGCAGGACTGGCAGGCCGCCTTCGAGCAGGCGCTGCTGGCGCAGGAATACGAGGCGGCGGTGAGCCTGTTGCAGCACTTCAGTTTCGAAGACTTGTTTCGCGGGCAAAATGCCGTGCTGCTGTTGCGCCTGCATGAGCAGCATGGTGAAGAATTGATGCTCGGCTCGGCGCAATTGGTCGGGCTGGTCACGGCGGCACTGCTGTTTGCCGGGCGCTTCGAGCAGGCGGCGGTGTGCATCGACCAGTTGGCTCGATTCGCGCCGCGACCCACGGCGACGGCGCAGCGCCATCTGGTGGCGCGCTGGCAGGCGCAGGCCGGCTGGCTGCTGCACCTGAGCGGCGATGCCGAGGGTTCCCGCGCGCATTTTCTGGAGGCGCTGCAAGCCCTGCCCGAGAGTGCCTGGACATCGCGCCTGATGTGCCTGTCGGGCCTGACCCAGCAAGCCCTGCTACGCGGTGAGCTGGATGTCGCCCAAACCTTCAATCGCGAAGCGCTGTGCCTGGCTCGCGCCCACGGTTCGCTGGTGTTGGAGGCCTTGCTGGAGCTGGACCACGCCCAGCTGCTGGAACAGCGCGGCGCGCCTTACCGGGCGCAAAGCCTGCTGGAAAGCGTGCAGGCGATGCTGGCCGAGCAGCGCTTGCAGGCGGGTCCGCTGATGGGGCGTATCGCCCTGCGACGCGGGCATCTGGCGTTGCGTCAAGGGCAGGATGCCCTGGCGGGTGAGTGTTTCGAAAACGGTATGAACATCTGCCTGCACAGCCAGGACAAGCGGGTGCTCTACGGGTTTCTCGGGCTGGCGCTGCTGGCGGCCAATCGCGGTGATTACGCCCAGGCGTTTATCCAGCTGCGCGATGCCGAGCGGCTGATGCAGCAGCGCCACGTTCCCGTGCTGGTGTACCGCGCGGTACTGTTGTTGGTCAGCGGGCATTTCTGGTTGCAGCAGGGGCGCGCGGAATTGACAGTAGAGGCCGTGCGCCGCGTGTTACGCCACTTTCATGGACCCTGCGCCAAGCAGGCGCCGCCGGCCACACTGGAATTGATCCCGCGTCTTGAGTACCTCCTGGTGCTGGCCGAGGTCAGGCTGGGTTGCGCCGAACAGCCGCTCGAGCGCCTCGGCGCCTTGCTCGACAGCACCCGGCAACGCGGCATGCTGTGCCTGGAAACCGAGCTGCAGTTGGTGCTGGGCGAGGTGGCCTGGCGCCTGGGAGAGCCGACCCGGGCGCGACTGGCGCTGCAAGCCGGCCTGGCATTGGCGGCGCGTTGCCAGGTGCAGCAGGCGGTGCGCGAGTTGCGTCTACGTGCACCGGGCTTATTGAGTGAGTTGGGGCTCGAACCGCAAGCGTCGCCCGTCGGCGTCACGCAAAACCCGCTGAGCCAGCGCGAACTGGAAGTGTTGCAGTTGATTGCCCTGGGCAACTCCAATCTGCAAATTGCCGACCGCCTGTATATCTCCCTGCACACGGTCAAGACCCATGCGCGGCGTATCCACAGCAAACTCGGGGTGGAGCGGCGCACTCAGGCGGTAGCCAAGGCCAAGACGCTGGGCTTGATGGGCTAGGCGCGCAATGCCTGGCGATAGTCCCCGGGCGCCGCCCCCATGGCTTGGCGAAAGCGCTGGTTGAAATGACTGGCGCTGTAGAAACCGCACATCAAGGCGATCTCCCCCACGGCCAGGGCGCTGCCGCGCAGCAGGCTCTTCGCGCGGGCCAGCCGGCGCGCCAGCAGGTACTGGTGGGGCGGCAGGCCGAAGCTTTGGCGGAACATGCGCGCGAAGTGGTACTCCGACAGCGCGCACAGGCCCGCCAGTTGGCCGAGGCTGATGGCGTCCTGCAGGTGCTGGTCAATGTACTCCACCAGCCGCCGCCGCTGGTGCGCGGCCAGCCCACCTTTTACCCGCAGGCCGTCACGGGCGCCGACCTGGCTGAGCAGGGTATGACTGAGCATTTCGTGGGCCAGGCTGCTGGTCAGCAGGCGCTCGCCGGGCTCGTGCCAGTTGAGGGCAATCAACTGGTGAAAGCATCCGGACAGGCGGGCGTCTTCGAGGAAGGTGCCTTCGCGCAATTGCAGCTCGCGGGGTTCGCGGTCGAGCAGGGTGACGCAGCCGAGGGCAAATTGTTCGGGGCTGAAATACACATGGGCCAGGCGAATCTGACCATTGATCACCCATGCCGATTGATGCTCGGCCGGCAGGATGCACAGTTTGTCCGGACCGCCCTTGACGCCCGGCTGGTCACGGCGAAAAGTGCCGGTGCCGCCGCCGATGTAGCACGACAACGTGTGATGGCTGGGCGCCTGGTAATCCTGGGAATCGTGGTGGTTGCTCCACAATGCTGCGGACAAACCGTCACCGAGCTCGGCGCAGGCTTGCAGGCGTGCGTTGGGCGAGCGGTTAAGGGCTTGAAAGACTTGCAGGGATTCCAGTGCTGGCATGCTGTGTTCTCCGACGTTTTGCATCCTACCGCGCCGTCATGGCGCTGTGAGCCCCGTGTCTTACAAAAGCGCAAGAATGTGCAAGAGAACCGCACGCGGTAAAAGCGACACTGTGGCTCACTTATCGGAGCCCGCTATGAACCTTTCCCTGTATCTACTCACGGTGCTGATCTGGGGCACCACCTGGATCGCGCTCAAATGGCAGTTGGGCGTGGTGGCGATTCCCGTGTCGATCGTTTATCGCTTTGGCCTCGCGGCGCTGGTGCTGTTCGTGCTGTTGCTGCTCAGCCGCCGTCTGCAGGTGATGAACCGGCGCGGGCACCTGATTTGCCTGGCGCAGGGCCTGTGCCTGTTTTGCGTCAACTTCATGTGTTTTCTCACCGCCAGCCAGTGGATCCCCAGCGGGCTGGTGGCGGTGGTGTTTTCCACGGCGACCTTGTGGAACGCGCTGAATGCCCGGGTGTTTTTCGGTCAGCGGGTTGCACGCAATGTGTTAATGGGCGGCGCGCTTGGGTTGCTGGGCCTGGGCTTTTTGTTCTGGCCGGAGGTGGCCGGGCATACCGCCAGCCCGCAGACCTTGCTCGGCCTGGGCTTGGCCTTGCTGGGCACGATGTGTTTTTCGGCGGGCAATATGCTCTCGAGTTTGCAGCAGAAAGCCGGGCTCAAGCCGTTGACCACCAATGCCTGGGGCATGGCCTATGGTGCGGCGATGCTGGCGGCCTATTGCGCAGTGCGTGGTATTCCGTTCGAGATGGACTGGAGTGCGCGGTATATCGGCGCGCTGTGGTACCTGGTGATCCCGGGTTCGGTAATTGGCTTTACCGCCTACCTGACGCTGGTGGGGCGCATGGGGCCGGAGCGGGCGGCCTATTGCACTGTGTTGTTCCCGGTGGTGGCGCTGAATGTATCGGCATTTGCCGAGGGCTATCAGTGGACTGCCCCGGCGCTGGCGGGGTTGGTGCTGGTGATGCTGGGCAATGTGCTGGTGTTTCGCAAACCCAAGCCGGTGACCCCGATTTTGCATGCGAAACAGGTTTGATGTGGGAGGAGGCAAGCCCCCGTAGCCATAGGTATCTACACAATTTTGGTGCGACACCGCACCTGTGGCGAGGGAGCTAACGCGTATCTACCTGACGCCTCGAGGTCCAAATGTGGGAGAGGGCTTGCCCTCGATGGCGGCCTCTGGGCCGACCAGGATGTTGGATTGGACCGAGTACATATCCGTTTCTGCGGTCACGGCTGCTAATGGTTCCGCTTTTACAGCGGCTCACTTTTGAAAAGCGCAAAAGTAAGCAAAACGCTCTTGCCCCACCACTCGGCACCTCGCTAATGCTCGGTGTGCCCGAACGCAGGCTTGAATCCGTGGGCCGCCGCAATGGGCCATCCATGGCCCAGTGCGGCTAACCCGGCGTCCTGCCGGGTTACCCACGGATTCAAGCCTGCGTTCGGCCAGCGTGGTTTAACGGGGCGCCTGAGATCAAAAGCAGATCAAGATCAAGGTCAAGAGCGACTCGCTTCGCATCGTGGTTACGGTTGGGCGCTAAAGCTTTGTGTAGCAAGCCCTCTCCCACATTTCGGGTTATTTCAGGCCCAGTCGCCTGGCCATGCGGCCGAGGTTGGCACGGTCCAGGCCCAGTTCGCGGGCGGCGGCGGCCCAGTTGTGTTGATGGCGTTCCAGGCAGGCGCTGATGACCTGGCGCTGGAAGTGTTCGGTGGCCTGGCGCAGGTCGCCAGTGACGTCGGGGGCGCTGGCGAGCGGTGCGTCGAGGGTCGCTGCGCTGACATCCGGCAGGTCCAGGTCTGAAGCGCTCAGGCTGAGAATCTTCGGCCGCTCGCGGCAGTGGCCCAGGGCTTTGAGCGCGCTGCGTCCGATCAAGTGCTCCAGCTCGCGCACATTGCCCGGCCAGTCGTAGGCCAGCAGCGCCGCCTGGGCATCACTGGTCAGGCGCAGGCTGCCCAGGCCCATGCGTGAGCGGTTCTGCTCCAGAAAGAACCCGGCCAGCAACAGGACGTCGCGTCCGCGTTCACGCAGCGCAGGCACTTTCAGTGGGTAGACGCTCAGGCGGTGGTAGAAGTCGGCGCGGTAGCGGCCATTGCGCACTTCTTCCGCCAGGTCACGATTGGTGGCGGCAATCAGGCGCACATTCACCTGATGCTCCTTGTCCGAACCCAGGCGCTGCAACTGGCCGCTTTGCAGCACCCGCAGCAGCTTGGCCTGCACCGTCAGCGACAGCTCGCCCACTTCATCCAGGAACAGCGTGCCGCCGTTGGCCAGTTCGAATTTGCCCCGGCGTTCATTCAGCGCACCGGTGAAGGCGCCGCGCACATGGCCGAACAGCTCGCTCTCCACCAGGGTCTCGGGCAGCGCGGCGCAGTTGAGGCTGATCAGGGGTTTGTCGGCACGCGCCGACGCGGCGTGGATCGCCTGGGCGACCAGCTCCTTGCCGACCCCGGTCTCACCGGTGATCAGCACGGTCAGGTCACTGCCGCCCACCAGTTTGATTTCTTCCACCAGGTGCTTGTGCGCCTTGCTCTGGCCGATCATTTCCTTGTGCTGCTGGCCGCTGGCCTGACGGTAGATCTCGGCACGCTGGTGCTCGTCTTCGGCGCGCAACGCCAGGCGTTCAATGCGCTCGGCGACGTTGACGGTGGCGGCAGCAAGGCTGGCAAAGGCTTGCAGGGCGTCGAGTTCGACCCGTTCAAAGCGCTCTGTGTCGAGGGCATCCAGGGTCAGCAGGCCCCAGGGCCGGTCGTCGATAAACAGCGGGCAGCCCATGCAGTCGTGGACTTCCAGGTGCCCATGCAGGCCGTCCACCAGGCCGTCGTAAGGGTCGGGCAACGGGCTGTCGCTGTCGAAGCGGGTAGGGCCGGGGCTGCTCAGCAACACCTCGAAACGCGGGTGCTCGCTGACTTTGAAACGTCGGCCCAGGGTATCGGCGCTCAAGCCATCCACGGCCAGCGGCACCAGCCACTCGCCATCCAGGCGCAGCAACGCGGCGGCATCGCATGGCAGCAGGGCGCGCATGGCTTGCAGCAGGCGTCGATAACGCTCGCCTTCGGGCAGTTCCCGCGACAGGTCGGCAACCAGCGGCAAGAGGGTGGTGAGCAGTGGTCTGGTAGTCATAATGACTCCTTGTAGTCCTTATGACTATAAGGCGTAAGAGGTCATTCTGACTACATGCTTTTTAACTGGCTGAAAAGTAAGGTTTTATGGGTTGGCACGAATACTGACTACCTAATGGCAATGAGTAAAAAGACCCAGGAGTCTCCCATGCTGAGTGCCCAAGACCGTGCCATCGTCAAATCCACCGTGCCCCTGCTGGAAAGTGGCGGCGAAGCGCTGATTACCCATTTCTACCGCATGATGCTGTCCGAATACCCTGAAGTTCGCCCACTGTTCAACCAGGCCCACCAGGCCAGCGGCGACCAGCCCCGCGCCCTGGCCAATGGCGTGTTGATGTACGCGCGGCATATCGACCAGTTGGACCAACTCGGCGACCTGGTGGCCAGGATCATCAACAAGCACGTGGCCTTGCAGATCCTGCCGGAGCACTACCCGATCGTCGGTGCGTGCCTGCTGCGGGCTATTTCCGAGGTGCTGGGCAGCGAGATAGCCACCCCTGAAGTAATGAGCGCCTGGGGCGCGGCGTATGGCCAGTTGGCGGACATCCTGATCGGCGCCGAAGCGGCTATCTACGACGAGAAAGCCCAGGCGCCCGGTGGCTGGCGCGGTGCGCGGCCGTTCGTGCTGGTCAAGCGTGTGGAGGAGAGCGCCGAGATCATCTCGTTCTACTTCGCCCCGGTGGACAACGGCCCGATCCTCAACGCTGCCCCCGGCCAATACATCGGCATGAAGCTGGTGCTCGATGGCGAGGAAGTGCGTCGCAACTATTCCCTGTCGGCCTTGAGCGATGCCGGGGTGTACCGCATCAGCGTCAAGCGCGAAGCCGGCGGGCGGGTGTCCAATTACCTGCATGATCAACTGCATGTTGGCGCAACTGTTGACCTGTTCCCCCCTGCAGGCGAGTTCACTCTGGCCGCCAGCGACAAGCCGCTGGTGCTGATCAGCGGCGGGGTGGGCATTACGCCAACCCTGCCGATGCTCGAAGCGGCCCTGGCCAACCAGCGCCCGGTGCATTTTATCCACTGCGCGCGTAACGGCGGCGTGCATGCGTTCCGTGACTGGGTGGATACGCTGGCGGCGAGGCACCCGCAGCTCAAGCGTTTCTATTGCTATGCCGAGGACGACGGCGTGAGCCCGGCGGCGGACACGGTCGGCCTGCTGAGCCAGGAGCAACTGGCGGCGTGGCTGCCCGAGCAGCGCGATATTGATGCGTACTTCCTGGGGCCCAAGGGTTTCATGGCGGCGATCAAGCGGCATCTGAAGGCGTTGGGCGTACCGCACAAGCAGGTGCGCTATGAGTTCTTCGGCCCCGCTGCGGCGCTGGAATAATCCCTCAGCAGCCACGCTGTTCAATGTGGTAGGGGGCTTGCCCACGATAGCGGTGGGTCAGTCAGCTTGTCTTTCGCTGACACATCGCATCGGGGGCAAGCCCCCTCCCACATTAGCTCTGCATTTTTCTCGATTAATCCGGCGTTAACCCTTCTCTGTTTTAACCACTGCCTGTGTGTAAACTTGTTGCCATCAGGCAAACAGACAAAGGAAACCGGAGATGAGTGACGAAATGCGTTTGGGCAGGGAGCGGCGCTTTCTGGTGTTGCTGGGCATCATCTGCCTGGCGCTGATCGGCGGCGCGCTGTACATGCAAGTGGTGTTGGGCGAAGCGCCGTGCCCACTGTGCATCCTGCAACGCTACGCCTTGCTGCTGATCGCGTTCTTTGCGTTCATCGGGGCCGCGATGCGTACCAAAGGGGCCGTCACGTTCTTTGAGGGCCTGGTGGTGCTCAGCGCCGTCGGCGGTGTGGCGGCTGCCGGTCACCATGTGTACACCCAGTTCTTCCCTCAGGTCAGTTGCGGCATCGATGTGCTGCAGCCGATCGTCGATGACCTGCCCCTGGCCAAAGTGTTTCCCCTGGGCTTTCAGGTCGACGGCTTCTGCAGCACACCCTATCCGCCGATCCTTGGCCTGTCCCTGGCGCAATGGGCATTGGTGGCGTTCGTGCTGACCGTGATCCTGGTGCCCCTGTGCATTTACCGTAATCGTCACCCCAAAGCCTGAGCCCGCGCCACCAAACGCCCCGATCTGCTTGAGAGCAGGCCGGGGCGTTTTTGTTCGCGGGGATTTGTGAAAGTGCTGTGACGAGCGGCAACAAAAGCGGCGCGCAGCATGCGACATGTTGTCACACGGAGGCCGTCGCAGGAGCTGCGCAACGAGCAGAATCGAGCTTTGGATTTGCATCCGGTGCGCAAACTGTGCTGTCAGTTCGTGGTTTGAAAGGCAGCGCGAAACGCTCACGGGTTCAGCAGGGGCAGGGTGATTAAATGCCTGGTTTTATGGGGACTTTACACCCTTTGCCATGCCCTTACAGGTTGTAAGGGGAGTGGCAATCTGCCCAATAGCCCGGCAGTTTTTGTGGTTTTTGTTGAGAATTGAACGCGATAACATCGCGAACCGTTGCAGGAATCGTGAAGGATTATTGCTGTAATCGATAAAAATTATTTCTGTATCAGACATGGTTTATACATCGCTAGCTAACTACAATCGCCCGCACTGAATGTCCGGTGCTGTTCAATATTTGAGCATTGGAGCGGTCGAGGAGCAGATGGAAGGCTCTGTGCGATCCCAGGTTCCGGCAGCCTTTCAACTATTCCGCACCAAATGGAATTGGTCTGTAACAAGGCCTTTAGCCACGAAATCGAATAAGAACTCACCGCAGGTCCGTGAAACGTACAGCTATGACGTAGCGGGCTGGCTCTTATTCAATCGAAGAGAAATGCCAACCCTTGGCAGGGTGAAGTGTTGGCGATCAAAACCCAACTGCATTGCGCAAGCTGCTTTAGAGGTCGTGAGATGAGTAAAAACAGGTACCCCCGATTACTAGGCTTTTTGCCGCTGCTTGGCATGATGTTAATGCTGGGAGGCTGCAAGTGGACCTTGCTCGACCCAAAAGGACAGGTCGGTCTGGATGAACGAAACCTGATCATCACCGCCACCCTGCTGATGCTGCTGGTCGTGGTCCCTGTGATTATCATGACCTTCGCCTTCGCCTGGAAATACCGCGCGTCCAACACCAGCGCCACCTACGCGCCGAAGTGGTCGCACTCCACCAAGATCGAAATCGCGGTGTGGCTGGTCCCGATCCTCATCATCATTGCCCTGGGTTATGTGACCTACAAGTCCACCCACGCACTGGACCCGTACCGTCCGCTGGAATCTGACGTCAAGCCGATCAACATCGAAGTGGTCGCGCTGGACTGGAAGTGGCTGTTCATCTACCCGGACCTGGGTATCGCCACTGTGAACCAGATCCGGTTCCCGGAACACACTCCGCTGAACTTCAAGATCACCTCCGACGCCGTGATGAACTCGTTCTTCATCCCAGCCCTGGGCGGCCAGATCTACGCGATGGCAGGCATGCAGACCAAGCTGCACCTGATCGCCAACCAGAAAGCTGAAATGGAAGGCATCTCCGCCAACTACAGCGGCGCTGGCTTCACCGGCATGAAATTCAAAGCGATCTCGACGAGCCAGGAAGAATTTGACGCCTGGGTAGCCGAAGTCAAGGCCGCACCTAAACAGCTTGATCAAGCTGAATACGACGCCCTGACCAAACCAAGCCAGAACAACCCTGTCGCGCTGTACTCCGCGTTTGAACCGAACCTGTTTCAGAAAATCGTCGACAAGTACGAAGGTATGAAGCCAGGCAAGCCGGTAAAGCACGAGAAGAAAGAAGTGGCCGTGGTTGAAGGTTCTGACACAGGCGCGCATTCAACTGCTGGGGCAGAGGAGTAAACGATGTTTGGTAAATTAAGTTGGGACGCGGTCCCATTCCACGAGCCGATCGTGATGGTGACCATCGCCATGATCGCGCTGGGTGGTCTGGCACTGTTTGCAGGTATTACTTACTTCAAGAAGTGGACCTACCTGTGGACCGAGTGGCTGACCTCGGTCGACCACAAGAAAATCGGTGTCATGTACGTCATCGTGGCCATGGTCATGCTGCTGCGTGGTTTTGCCGACGCCATCATGATGCGTACCCAGTTGGCCATGGCCACCGAGGGTTCGCCTGGCTACCTGCCACCTGAACACTATGACCAGATCTTCACCGCCCACGGTGTGATCATGATCATCTTCATGGCGATGCCTTTCTTCACCGGCCTGATGAACCTTGCCTTGCCGCTGCAGATCGGTGCGCGTGACGTTGCCTATCCGTTCCTGAACTCCCTGAGCTTCTGGCTGCTGGTGTCCGGCGTGGTGCTGATCAACGTGTCCCTGGGCGTCGGCGAATTCGCCAAGACCGGTTGGGTTGCGTATCCGCCATTGTCGGGGCTGCAATACAGTCCGGGCGTGGGTGTGGACTACTACATCTGGGCACTACAGTTATCAGGACTCGGGACGACATTGACGGGGGTCAACTTCCTGGCCACCGTCCTGAAGATGCGCGCCCCTGGCATGAAACTGATGGACATGCCGATCTTCACCTGGACCTGCACCTGGGCAAACGTGCTGATCGTGGCTTCGTTCCCGATCCTGGCCGCTACCATGGCGCTGCTGTCGCTTGACCGTTACCTGGATTTCCACATTTTCACCAATGAACTTGGTGGCAATCCAATGATGTACGTGAACCTGTTCTGGGCATGGGGTCACCCTGAGGTGTACATCCTGATCCTGCCGGCGTTCGGTATCTTCTCCGAAGTGATCTCGACCTTTACCGGCAAGCGCCTGTTCGGTCACCACTCGATGGTCTACGCATCGGGCGCCATTTCGGTACTGGGCTTCATGGTGTGGCTGCACCACTTCTTCACCATGGGTTCGGGGGCCAGCGTCAACGCCTTCTTCGGCCTGGCGACGATGCTGATTTCCATCCCGACGGGGGTGAAGCTGTTCAACTGGCTGTTCACCATCTACCACGGTCGTCTGCGCATGACCAGCCAGGTCCTGTGGACCCTGGGCTTCATGGTGACCTTCGCCATCGGCGGCATGACCGGCGTACTGCTGGCCATCCCGGGTGCTGACTTCGTCCTGCACAACAGCCTGTTCGTGATCGCTCACTTCCACAACGTGATCATCGGCGGCGCGGTATTCGGCTACATCGCAGGTTTCAGCTTCTACTTCCCGAAAGCGTTCGGCTTCAAGCTGCACGAAGGCTGGGGCAAGGCTGCATTCTGGTTCTGGATCTCGGGCTTCTTCGTCGCGTTCATGCCGCTCTATGCACTGGGCTTCATGGGCATGACCCGTCGTCTGAACGCCACTACCAACCCTGAGTGGGTGCCGTACCTGTACGTCGCCATGTTCGGTGCGGTGATGATCGCTGTGGGCATCGCCTGCCAGTTGATCCAACTGTACGTCAGCGTGCGTGACCGCAAGCAGAACATGTGCGAGTCCGGCGACCCATGGAATGGCCACACCCTGGAATGGTCGACCTCGTCGCCACCACCGTTCTACAACTTCGCCGTGATTCCTACCGCGAACACCATCGATGCGTTCACCGAAGCCAAGGAAGACGGTACTGCGTACCAGCAACCCAAGCACTACGAGCCGATCCACATGCCAAACAACACCGCCACTGGCGTGGTGATGGGTGCGCTGTTGACCGTGTTCGGTTTCGCGATGATCTGGCACATCTGGTGGCTGGCAATCGTGGGCCTGGTAGGCACCATCGGTTACTTCATCATTCACGCTGCCCGTGATGATCAAGGCTACATGGTGCCGGTCGAAACGATCGAACGCATCGAAGCCGAGCAGCACGCTCGCCTGGTAGCCGAGAAGAAAATCCCGGCCAACCGTGTAGAAACCTCGTTGGAACAGGCTTAAACCATGTCGAACTTAGTGACCAATGCTGGACACGCCCATGTCGATGACCATGGGCACGATGACCATCACCACGACTCGGGGCCAATAACCGTCTACGGTTTCTGGCTCTACCTGATGACCGACTGCATCTTGTTTGCGTCGATCTTCGCGGTGTACGCGGTACTGGTAAACAACGTAGCGGGTGGCCCGTCGGGCCACGACATCTTCGAACTGCCTTACGTGCTCGGCGAAACCGCCTTGCTGTTGTTCAGTTCGATCACCTACGGCTTCGCCATGTTGGCCTTCTACAAGGGCAACAAGAAAGGCGTACTGAGCTGGCTGGGCCTGACCTTCCTGTTCGGCCTGGGCTTCATCGGCATGGAGATCAACGAGTTCCACCTGCTGATCTCCGAAGGCTACGGCCCGCACCGTTCCGGTTTCCTGTCGGCGTTCTTCACGCTGGTCGGCACCCACGGTCTGCACGTATCCGCCGGCCTGCTGTGGATGGCGGTGATGATGTATCAGGTCAATAAGCACGGCCTGACCAACACCAACAAGACCCGCCTGAGCTGCCTGAGCCTGTTCTGGCACTTCCTGGACGTGGTCTGGATCTGCGTATTCACCGTCGTTTACTTGATGGGGACTCTGTAATGGCTAATGCACACTCCCATGACAGCCACGATTCAAGCCACGGCAGCGTAAAGTCTTACGCCATCGGCTTCATCCTGTCGGTCATCCTGACCCTGATCCCGTTCGGCCTGGTGATGTACCCAACCCTGCCGAAGTCGATCACCTTGATGATCGTCCTGGCGTTCGCGGTAATTCAGGTCCTGGTTCACCTGGTGTACTTCCTGCACCTGGATCGTTCCAAAGAGCAGCGCGAGAACGTGATTGCGTTCGTGTTTGCAGGCCTGGTGATCGTTCTGCTGGTTGGTCTGTCGCTGTGGATCATGTTCAGCATCCACACCTACATGATGGCGAAGTGAGGTAAGACCCGATGTCGCTTAAGCACTTTATCCAAATCACCAAACCGGGGATCATTTTCGGTAACGTGCTTTCTGTGGCGGGCGGTTTCTTCCTGGCCTCCAAGGGACATGTCGATCTGGCCATCTTCCTGGCGGCGATGATCGGCACCTCCCTGGTGGTAGCTTCCGGATGCGTGTTCAACAACTGCATCGACCGTGATATCGACATCAAGATGGAGCGCACCAAGAATCGCGTGCTGGTCCAGGGCCTTATCTCCCTGAAACTGGCACTGATCTTCGCGACCGTCCTGGGTGTTGCGGGCGTGGTGTTGTTGTACAAGGTGGCCAACCCGCTGGCGGCGCTGTTTGCCGTGATCGGCTTTGTCATCTACGTCGGCCTCTACAGCCTCTACCTCAAGCGCAAGTCGGTACACGGCACGCTGGTGGGGAGTCTGTCGGGGGCGATGCCGCCGGTGATTGGTTATGTGGCTGTAACCAATAGCTTCGACATGGCCGCGCTGGTGCTGCTGGTGATGTTCAGCCTGTGGCAGATGCCGCATTCCTACGCCATCGCGATTTTCCGCTTCAATGACTACCTGGCTGCGTCGATTCCGGTTCTGCCGGTCAAGCGTGGCATCCAGGTGGCCAAGAAACACATCCTGCTCTACATCCTGGCCTTCCTCGTGGCGACCTTGATGTTGACCTTCAGTGGCTATGCCGGCATGAGCTACCTCGCCGTCGCCGCGGCCATGGGCATGTACTGGTTGTACATGGCCTGGACCGGCTACAAGGCGGTGGATGACACCGTCTGGGCGCGCAAGCTGTTCGTGTTCTCGATCTTCACCATCACCGCGCTCAGCGTGATGATGTCCCTGGATTTCCAGGTACCGAAAGAGCTGTTGCTGACCTACGCACACTGAGTGGTCTGAGCAGTAAAGGCCCCGCCTTCGCAAGAAGCGCGGGGTTTTTTATGGTATGCCCTTTATGATCGCGAGCAAGCTCGCTCCTATACCCAAATTCTTCGAATGCAGGAAGCAAAGCAATGAGTAAAAAAGCCGTTATGGTCTTCAGTGGCGGGCAGGACTCGACCACCTGCCTGATCCAGGCATTGAAGCAGTATGACGAAGTGCACTGCATCACCTTCGATTATGGCCAGCGCCATGTGGCGGAGATCGAAGTGGCTCGCACGTTGGCCAAGCAGTTGGGCGCCACCGTGCACAAGGTGATGGATGTGTCCCTGCTCAATGAGCTGGCGATCAGCAGCCTCACCCGTGACAACATCCCTGTGCCCACCGTGAACAGCTCAGGCGAAAGCCTGCCGAGCACCTTCGTGCCGGGGCGTAACATCCTGTTCCTGACCCTGGCCGCGATCTACGCCTATCAAGTCAAGGCCGAGACCGTGATCACCGGCGTGTGCGAAACCGACTTCTCGGGTTACCCGGATTGCCGCGACGAGTTCGTGAAAGCGCTGAACCAGGCCCTCAAGCTGGGCATGGAATATGACGTACGCCTCGATACCCCGCTGATGTGGCTGAACAAGGCCGAGACCTGGGCCCTGGCCGATTACCACGGGCAACTTGAGCTGGTCCGCGAGCAGACGCTGACCTGCTACAACGGCGTGATTGGCACAGGCTGCGGAAACTGCGATGCGTGCAACCTGCGCGCCCGGGGCTTGAATGAGTATCTGCAGAATAAAGCGGATGTGATGCAGAGCCTCAAGCACAAGTTGCAACTGAAGTAACTCGATCAAGAGCCAGGTGAGGTCCAAATGTGGGAGGGGGCTTGCCCCCGATGAGCATAGGTATCTACACAGCTCTGTAGCGCTCAACCGTAACCACGATGCGAAGCGAGTCGCTCTTGATCTGCTTTTGATCCTAGGCGCCCCGTTAAACCACGCTGGCCGAACGCAGGCTTGAATCCGTGGGCAACCCGGCAGGACGCCGGGTTAGCCGCACTGGGCCACGGATGGCCCATTGCGGCGGCCCACGGATTCAAGCCTGCGTTCGGGCACACCGAGCATTAGCGAGGTGCCGAGTGGTGGGGCAAGAGCGTTTTGCTTACTTTTGCGCTTTTC
>NZ_JAFLXH010000051.1:0-27291 GCF_019891515.1 Pseudomonas sp. Wu6
CGTAAGGGCGGAACCCTAAGTGGCCGTTACCGCAGAAACGGATATGTACTCGTTCCAATCCAACATCCTGGTCGGCCAGAGGCCGCCATCGGGGGCAAGCCCCCTCCCACATTTGGCCCGGGATCGATACCAACATCCCGGTCGGCCTAGAGGCCGCTATCGGGGGCAAGCCCCCTCCCACATTTGGACCGGGATCGACACCAACATCCTGGTTGGCCTAGAGGCCGCCATCGGGGGCAAGCCCCCTCCCACATTTGGACCGAGATCGACACCAACATCCTGGTCGGCCTAGAGGCCGCTATCGGGGGCAAGCCCCCTCCCACATTTCGTCAGGTGTACGCCCTTACAGTTTTTTCTGTCACTGCGGCCCGTGCTCGACTATTGTGGCAACTGTCCCCGTACACTTCTAAACTGTGCCGGTATGTTTCACACAAAAATAAAATACCCGTGAAATCGAGTGCTGCGTCATGACCAATCTGTTGCTCTACCAACGTATTGCCCAGCAATTGGCTGAGGACATCCGGCGGGGTGTCTACCAGCCGGGGGAGCGCGTGCCTTCGGTGCGCAAGATGAGCTCCCAGCTCAATGTGAGCCATGCCACGGTGCTGCAGGCCTATGCCAACCTGGAAGACCAGGGGCTGATCAGGGCGCGGCCGCAATCGGGTTATTACGTGCACCAGACACCGGCACTCACGGCGCCGACGCCGGATATCGCACGGGTTGAACGTCCGGGGTTGGTCACCCGCAGCAGCATCATCCAGCAAGTGTTGGTCGAGTCGCGCCGCGAAGGCGTATTCCCCCTGGGCGCGGCGGTGCCGAGTGTGGATTACCTGCCGGTCCGGGCGTTGCACCAGCAACTGGCCAAGGTCACCCGCTTCCAGAGCCCGCGCGCGTTCAGCTACATGTTCAGCCCGGGCTTTGAACCGCTGCGCCGCCAGGTGGCGATTCGCATGCGCGATGCCGGCGTGGTGGTGGACCCCTCCGAAGTGGTGATCACCCACGGCTGCGTCGACGCGTTGCAGATGTCCCTGCGCGTGCTGACGCGCCCCGGCGATCTGATCGCCGCCGAGTCACCGACCTATTACGGTTTGCTGCAACTGGCCGACCTGCTGGGCCTCAAGGTTATCGAGATCCCCAGTGACCCGGCCACCGGCATGAGCCTGGAGGCCCTGCAACTGGCCGCCAACCAGTGGTCCATCAAGGCGTTGGTGCTGACCACGCGCTTGAGCAATCCCTTGGGCGGGACCATGCCCGAAGAGCGGCAGAAACAGTTACTGCGCCTTGCCTCGGATTTCGATATCCAGATCGTCGAGGACGATATCTACGGCGAGCTGATGTTCGAACTGGGTCGCACCAAGGCCCTGAAAGCCTATGACCGTCTTGACCGGGTCATCTATTGCTCGAGTTTTTCCAAGACCTTGTCCCCCGGCGTGCGCATCGGCTGGATGATTGCCGGCAAGTACCAGCAGGAAATCCAGCGTCTGCAGATGTTCAGCACCCACTCCGCGTGCAGCGTCACACAGATGGGCGTTGCCGCTTACCTGGAGAATGGCGGTTACGACCGGCACCTGCGTTACATCCGCCAGGAATACCGCAAGAACCTCAGCGCTTTTCAACTGGCGGTGCAGCAGTATTTTCCGGAAGGCACACAGATGACCCGCCCGACCGGCGGCTTTATTTTGTGGGTCAGTTTGCCAGGAAGGGTCAATACCCAGGAACTGCACGTGCGCGCCCTGCAACAGGGCATCAGTATCGCACCGGGGCTGATCTTCAGTAATACGGAACAGTTCAACCACTGTATCCGGCTCAATTGCGGCACCCCGTGGAACCGCGAAGCAGAGCGTGCGCTGATGACCCTGGGAATGCTTGCCAGCCAGTTGTGCCAGGAGACGGCGGCGGGTATTTGAGGGGGGTAAAAGGGGACAGGATTGATCTCCATGCTTGTCATAATCCGCACAACAGGCGAGCATATGGCCTTCTGCCGTTAACGCTGTTGGCGATATGACCTCTATTTTTCGCGCTGTCTGGATAGTTGGCTTGTTAGGCCTGTGCAACGCTGGCACTGCGCTGGCGGCATCGCCGGTCACGCAATCCCAGCCCGCCGCAAGCGCCGGGCAGGACGCCGCCGGGCAAAAGCCGGCACCGGTAAAGAAAGCGCCGCAGACGAAGAAAAAAACCGCCAAGTCAAAAAAGCGCGCACCCGTGGCGAGCAAATCCAAGTCCGCTCGCGAAGTCGCCCAGACCAAACTGCCACCGGCACAGTTGGACCTGTCTTTACCCTCGAACATGGTCAGGCTGTTGCAACCCATCGGCACCATGCCCAAGCCCAAGAGCGTGCCGTTGTTGCCGCCAATGTTCAGTGAAAAACCTTCCGACAACAGCGCATTCCAGATCAATGGCCGCTTGCTCAGCAACGAGATGAAGCTGCAATTGCGTAACGATGAGCGGCGTGATGTGGAAGGTGCCGCGCTGGATTTCGAATTCAAGCGATAAACGTTCGATCATCGGTGACCCACGGCCCTGACCATTTGTCGCAGACTGGTCAGTCATCTTTGTTTTGTGCGAAAAACCCCTGTTGGACCATTTTAAAACGGCTGTTTAAGGGCGTACTCTAGCCCGGCCATCCCATTGAGTCGTCGAGGACCTGCTGGTCATGAAATGCCGTGAAGGCTGTGGCGCTTGCTGCATCGCCCCCTCCATCAGTTCGCCGCTGCCGGGAATGCCCCAGGGCAAACCTGCGGGCGTTCGCTGCCTGCACTTGTCGATCGAACAACTCTGCCAGTTGTTCGGCCAACCGGAGCGGCCGGCAGTGTGCAGCGCTTTCAAGGCAGATATCGACGTCTGCGGCAACGACCAGGCCGATGCGATCCGCTTGATCGGCTGGTGGGAGCAGATGACGGCGGCTTGATGGGCTTTACTATCGGAACTTCAACAATAAGGAATACATCGATGGGTTCGCTGAAACGAATGGCTGTGGTCTGTGGTTTTACAATGATGTTCGCCGGTGCTGCCCAGGCCGAGGACTGGCAAGTGGCCAAGGACGAGGACGGGATCAAAGTGTCCCTGAGCGAAGTGGCCGGTTCCAAGTACAAGGCCTATCGCGGGGTGACCGTGATCAAGGCGCCAGTGGCGAAGATCGTTGCACTGCAGGAGGACGTAGCGGGCGCCTGCAAGTGGATTCATGAGTGCAAATCGCAAAAGCTCGTCGACAAGAAAGGCGATGAGGCCTGGACCTACACCCAGTTCAAGGCGCCGTTCCCGGTGACGGACCGTGATTCGTACATCCATGTCACCACCACCCGGTCCGCTGACGGTACCGTCACCCGCAAACTGGAGGGTGTGCCGACCTACAAGCCTGAAGAAAAAGGCTATGTGCGGGTCGCCCAGGTGCAAGGTGCCTGGACACTGGTGCCCAAAAGCGCCAACGAGACCGAAGTGACCTACCAGGTGCACACCGAGCCGGGCGGCAGCGTGCCGTCGTGGCTGGCCAACAAGTTTGTGGTGGACGCACCGTTCAACACCTTGAAAGCCCTGAGGGAACGCGCCGAGAAGTAAGCGCGGCGAATCCTGTGCCTCCTGCCTTGAGTGGAACGTTTGGTGAGCCCTCAAGGTCCAGATAGATGTGAGCCCACACATGGGTTTTATCGAGGAGGCACCGATGCCGAAGTGGAACATTTCTTTCATCAATGACCGTGGTGAGCCGGTAGTCGAGCAATTTGACTGCGATCATGAGCCGACGCTGGAAGAGGCCGCACAGATGGTGCGCATACGCGTGTCGCCGGTATTGGAAAAGCTGGACCTCAACGATCTTGCCGATCGTGTTCCCGATCCTACGGTCAAGAGCTTGCACGACCAAAATGGTATCAAAGACCTCAGGGTCGAACCCGCCGCCTGAATATTCCCTGCATGCCATCTTTGCGCCTCTGGTGCAGGTGGTAGCTTCGCGCTACTCTGCAATCGAGATCAGCGAATCAATCGCTCAGGTCTGGTCTTGTCAGCTACATGCTTGTTTTCCTGCGGTGGTCATTGCCGTGGTACCCGCGCCAGTAGCGCGCGGGCTTCAGCTTCAGGAAGCACGGAAAGTCTATCCATCAGTCTGAGGAGGACGTTTCATGAGCACAGCCTATCAAGAAGACATCAGCACCAACGTTCTGCGCCGCATGAAAGAAGGCGGCTTCGACTTCTCACGCTTTCACCCCATCGAGTTCTACGCCATTTTTCCTGATGAAGAACGGGCGCGCAGGGCTGCGGGTCGATTTCGTGGAGAATCGCTGAACGCCCAGGTCAGCGCACGCGACGATGGTGCCTGGTACTTGGAGTTGAGCAAAATCATGTCTGCAACCTACGACGGTATAGGAGACTTCGAGCAGGACTTTGAGGCAGTGGTAGAGCCGCTTGGCGGGATCATCGAAGGCTGGGGCGTCAAGCAGGAGGTGCGTGGGTTACCCATGTAGCGTTTATGAGCAACACAGCACATCGGCTGACCTTTGGGTCGGCCGATTTTGTTTGAGCCGCCCGCCAATGTTCGAAACGTGCCGCGCGCTTTGTGTGCGCCCAAAAAAAAGCCACCCGAGTAGGGTGGCTGAAAGGGAAGATCGAGGAGCCGATCAGTACACGAGCTGACACGGTACTGGCTGTGCAAAGGGTTTAGCTGTAGGACATGTCCTTTTCAGCCGATGGAGATGATTATCCGCAGGTGCGGGCGGGCAGTGAAATCAACTCTGACTATGCTGGTGATAGTCAGAGGTCGCATCGCCATGAAGCGTGCGGCGAAACTCCGGTGATTACGCGCACCAGGACGGTGCAGTGAGAATCTCCGGGTTGTCCAGGTTTTTGATTTTCAAGTGTTTATGCCGCTGGCACGGGCCTTGCGAAGGTCCATGCGTCCGGGTGACAAGGAGTACGGCATGATCCGCACTTATTACGATGAAATGTACGATGGGGCAGGGCAGGTCCGGCCCCATTACCGCCAGTTTGCCCGTTGGTTGGCCGATACCCCAGCCGAACTGCTGGCCCAGCGTCGGCGCGAGGCCGATTTGCTGTTCCATCGTGCAGGGATCACCTTCACGCTTTATGGGGACGAGCAAGGGACCGAGCGCTTGATTCCCTTCGACACCATCCCCCGCAGCATCCCGGCGAGCGAATGGCGAATGGTCGAGCGCGGCTGTATCCAGCGGGTCAAGGCGCTGAACATGTTCCTCGCTGACCTGTATCACGAACAACGCATCATCAGGGCCGGGATCATTCCCGCCGAACAGGTGCTGGCCAACGAGCAATACCAGTTGGCCATGCAGGGCCTGAACCTGCACCGTGATCTGTATTCCCACGTCTCCGGGGTCGACCTCGTTCGCGATGGCGACGGCACTTACTACGTACTGGAAGACAACTTGCGTACGCCGAGCGGCGTCAGCTACATGCTTGAAGACCGCAAGATGATGATGCGCCTGTTCCCGGAGCTGTTCGCGGCCCAGCGTATTGCGCCGATTGATCATTACCCCAACCTGTTGCTCGACACCCTGAAAAGCGCCAGCCCCCTGGATAATCCCAGCGTGGTGGTGCTGACCCCGGGGCGCTTCAACAGTGCGTTTTTCGAGCATGCCTTCCTTGCCAGGGAAATGGGCGTGGAGTTGGTGGAGGGCGCCGATTTGTTCGTGCGCGATGACCGCGTATTCATGCGCACCACCGACGGCCCCAAGGCGGTGGACGTGATCTACCGCCGTCTCGACGACGCGTTTCTCGACCCCCTGGCCTTCAACCCGGCCTCGATGCTCGGCGTGCCGGGCCTGCTGGCCGCCTACCGTTCGGGCAATGTCGTGCTGGCCAATGCCATCGGCACCGGGGTGGCGGATGACAAATCGGTCTACCCCTTCGTCACCGAGATGATCCGTTTTTACCTGGATGAAGAACCGATCCTGCAGAACGTTCCGACGTTTCAATGCCGTAAGCCCGACGAGTTGTCCCACGTCCTGGCCCACTTGCCCGAGTTGGTGGTCAAGGAAACCCAGGGCTCCGGCGGCTACGGCATGCTGGTGGGCCCGGCGTCCACCGCTGCGGAAATCGAGGCGTTCCGCGCACGCATCAAGGCCAAGCCCCACGCCTATATCGCCCAACCCACCCTGTGTTTGTCCACTTGCCCGACGTTTGTAGAAAACGGCATCGCCCCACGGCATATCGACCTGCGCCCGTTCGTGCTGTCCGGCAAGGACACCCGCGTGGTGCCCGGTGGCCTGACCCGTGTAGCGCTGCGCGAAGGTTCGCTGGTGGTCAATTCGTCCCAGGGCGGCGGCACCAAAGACACCTGGGTGGTCGAGGATTGACCTGTGTTGATTAAAAACTGTTCCCCCCTGGAGGCGGCATGAGACTCTCCATCAGCCACGAAACCACCTACCGCTACGAAGACCAGGTGCGCGCCAGCATCCAGTATCTGCGCCTGACGCCCCACGACAGCGAGCGCCAGCACGTGCTCAGCTGGCAGCTTGACCTGCCGCGCCCTGTGCGGGCGCAGGTGGACCCGTTCGGCAACATCCTGCATGTGCTGACGCTGGACGAACCTCACGACTCCATCATTATCGGCGCCCGTGGCCAGGTGGATATCGACGAGCTGCGCGAGGCTGAACATGAGAGCCAGTCGGCCTTTCCGTTCCTGCGCGGCACGCGCCTGACCGAACCCGACGAAGCCCTGCGCGGTTTTGCCCGGCAGCACTGCCACCAGCGGCGTGACCGCACGGCCCTGATCGACCTGATGCAGGCCTTGAACCAATCGATGCGCTACACGCCGGGCGCCACCCAGGTCGACACCTGCGCGGCTGAAGCCTTCGCCGGCCACGCGGGCGTCTGCCAGGACCATACCCATGCGTTCCTGGCCTGCGCGCGCAGCCTGGGCATTCCGGCGCGGTATGTATCAGGGTATTTGTACACCGAAGACACTACACACCTGGCCAGCCATGCCTGGGCCGAAGCCTGGCTGGACGACGCCTGGTACAGTTTTGATGTGACCAACCAGTTGGCCCGGCCGGAGCGGCACTTGAAGCTGGCCGTGGGCCTGGACTACCTGGATGCCTGCCCGGTGCGCGGCATGCGCCGTGGAGGTGGGCATGAGCAGATGCATGCCAAGGTGTTCGTGGCGCCGACTCCGGTGATTGCCGTGCAACAGCAATAATCTGAGACTTAATGCCGTCCAAATGTGGGAAGGGGATTGCCCTGATACCGTCTGTAGGAGCGAGCTTGCTCGCGAAAAACTCACAGGCACCGCGCTCATTCAGAAAGCACGCGTTATCGTTGACATTTTTCGCGAGCAAGCTCGCTCCTACAACGGGTATTAGGGCAATGCACCTACGCGAGCCTCAAGGCATCTGCTTGCGCCCCGCCATATGCCGCAAGTACCCCACCAGCAGATCCAACTCGTTGTCCGGCAACACACTGACCGCAAACGCCGGCATCTTCGCCTGCGGCCAGTGCCTCAGGCTTTGTGGGTCGCGAATGTACCGCTTGAGGAAATCGCCGATGAAATATTCAGTGGGGTTGTAGGGAATATTCAGATCCGGCCCCACCTGTGCATCACCGGCCCCATTAAGGCGATGGCAGGCCAGGCAGTTCTTCTGAAACAGCGCAAAGCCTTGATTGACCGGGTCATCCGCCGGCAACGTCGGGTCGGGTAACAAGGCGGGGAAGCGCTCGGCGACCGTCTGTAATTGCTTGATCCTGGAGATCTGGAAGGGCCACTGCTCCGGGCTGACATGCCCTGCCTGCGGGTCGGTCCACACCAGATAGAACGGCCCGGCGCTCGGTTTGCCTGGCGTCAGGGCGGGCCAGGGATGGGCCTGGTCTTCCACTGCCAGCCAGGCGCGCGCGCCGTTTTTTTGCAGCAGGGGCGCGGCGGCGAGTTCAGCGGCAAAACCGTCAAGGGCGACCGCTTGCAGATGGCTCGCAGGGTTCAGGCCCTTCAGGAGAACCGCCAAAGGCACTGCGCGATAGGTCATGGTGCGCTTGTAGGAAACATCATCGACAACCTGCACCGTCTGCGCGTCGGGGTGCTTGAGCAGGTCCGAGGTCTGCCAGGTCTTGCTGGCGTGGTCCAGTTCAACGGTCAATTGCGCGGCCCAGGCGGGCAGGGCCAGCAGCAGGGCGACGAAGGCGAGGATCGATTTCAAGGGATAGCCCGGGTTCGCAGTGGCGGAAAACGCACGATAGCGCAAATCCGCACGTAAAAAGACAGCCCCCGCAACGGGACCGCTATTCGCAATGTCCCGGCAGGTGCTGCCAAAAGCTGCAGTGCCGATGCTGTGGGTGCGCGCAACAGGTCGCTCGCGTCGTCACCCGATAACCTTGGTTAAGTTGGGCAAGATCAGAATCAGTGTGGTGGCGAACAGAATAAGTCCCGCCTGACGTACTTTCGAATGTTTGAACATGGCTGACTGCCTTTTGTTGTTATTCCTGAGCGTCAAATGCGTGCCTGTTACTCAAGTATCGCGATCTGGCGTGACATTTTTCTTACAGCGGCTCCAGCAAAACCCGGCAGCAGCTTCTTACAGATTCAACCTTAGAGCCCTCGTTCTTCGGCGCTTAGATCCATTTCATATCAACTCATCACGTTTTCTGCTTAAAACGGCATGAGGCCTAGTGCCATCTTGGCGCCAACCCCAAGGCTAGACAGCTAAAACGATTAACCCGGGGTTTCCCATAGCTGCCTACCGTTCGTCCGAGCGAGGGGGTCAAAAGCAATGAGCGCATCCGTCATTGAAACCGTGTCAATCGGGCCTAAGGTAAGGGCATACGCCCACTGTGGTTCGAGGACATCATGACCCAAGCTCTGATCTTTGATGCGATACGCACGCCCCGTGGCAAGGGCAAGGCCGACGGTGCCCTGCACAGCGTCAAGCCGGTAAACCTTGTCGCCGGCCTGCTCACCGCGCTGGCGCAGCGTTGCGACCTCGACACCCGCCAAGTGGATGACATCGTCCTCGGGTGCGTCACCCCGGTGGGCGATCAGGGCGCCGATATCGCCAAGACCGCCGCGCTGGTCGCGGACTGGGACGTCAGCGTCGCCGGCGTGCAGATCAACCGCTTCTGCGCCTCGGGCCTGGAGGCGGTAAACCTGGGGGCAATGAAAGTACGCTCCGGATTTGAAGACCTGGTGGTGGTCGGCGGCGTCGAATCCATGTCCCGCGTGCCGATGGGCAGCGACGGTGGCGCCTGGGTACTCGACCCGCAAACCAACCTGCACAGCCACTTCACGCCTCAGGGCATTGGTGCCGACCTGATCGCTACCCTGGAAGGCTTCACCCGCCAGGACGTGGACACCTTTGCCCTACAGTCGCAGCAGAAAGCCGCCAGGGCGCGGGCAGACGGTTCCTTCAACAAGTCGCTGATCGCGGTGCAGGACCAGAACGGCATCGTGCTGCTGGACCATGACGAATTCATTCGCGGCGACTCAACCCTCGAGGGCCTGGGCAAGCTCAAGCCCAGCTTCGAAATGATCGGCCAGATGGGCTTTGACGCTACCGCGCTGCGGGTCTACAGCCATGTGGAACGCATCGACCATGTGCACACGCCGGGCAACAGCTCCGGCATCGTGGATGGCGCCGCGTTGATGTTGCTCGGCTCCGAGGCCAAGGGCCGCGAACTGGGCCTGCAACCACGGGCGCGCATTGTCGCCACGGCCGTCACCAGCACCGACCCGACCATCATGCTCACCGGCCCTGCACCGGCCACCCGCAAGGCGCTGGCCAAGGCCGGCCTGCGCGTTGAGGACATCGACCTGTTCGAGGTCAACGAAGCGTTTGCGTCGGTCGTGCTCAAATTCATCAAGGACATGGGCATCGACGCCGCCCGCGTCAATGTCAACGGCGGCTCGATCGCCATGGGCCACCCCTTGGGCGCCACCGGCTGCGCGATCCTCGGCACCTTGCTCGACGAGCTGGAGGTGCGTCGGCATCGCTACGGCCTGGCCACCCTGTGTGTCGGCGGTGGCATGGGTATCGCCACCATCATCGAACGCCTCTGAGCCCAAGGACACTGTCATGACCGACGCCATTCGTTACGAAAAAGGCCAGGACCAGATCGTGGTACTGACCCTCGACATGCCCGGCCAAAGCGCCAACACCATGAACGCGGCCTACCGTGAGGCGATGGCGGCCACCATTGCGCGCCTGGAGGCGGAAAAGGACACCCTGGCCGGGGTGATCATCACCTCGGCCAAGAAAACCTTCTTTGCCGGTGGCGACCTCAATGAGCTGATTCAGGTCGACAAAGCCCAAGCCAAGGCGTTCTACGCCGACGTAGGCGTGTTGAAGGCCCAACTGCGCAGCCTGGAAACACTCGGCAAGCCGGTGGTGGCCGCGATCAACGGCGCGGCCCTTGGTGGTGGCTGGGAGATTTGCCTGGCCTGTCATCACCGCATCGCGCTGGACGACACGTCCGTGCAGCTCGGCTTGCCGGAAGTCACCCTGGGCCTGTTGCCGGGTGGCGGCGGGGTGGTGCGCATGGTGCGTTTGCTGGGCCTGGAAAAAGCCCTGCCGTATCTGCTGGAAGGCCAGAAAGTGCGGCCGGCGCAGGCATTGCAGGCGGGCCTGATCGATGACGTGGCGGCAGATCGCGGCGAGCTGCTGGCCAAGTCGCGCGCCTGGATCCTGGCGAATCCGCAGGCCAGGCAGCCGTGGGACAACAAGGGCTACCAGATTCCCGGGGGCACCCCGTCGAACCCGAAAGTCGCGCAGATGCTGGCCATTGCGCCGTCGATTCTGCGCAGCAAGACCCAGGGCTGTTTCCCGGCACCGGAGAAAATCCTCTGCGCCGCCGTGGAAGGCGCACAGGTGGATTTCGACACCGCACACCTGATCGAAACCCGCTATTTCACCGAGCTGGTGACCGGTCAGGTGGCGAAAAACATGATCGGCACGTTCTGGTTCCAGCTCAATGAAATCAACGCCGGCCGCTCGCGACCACAAGGTTTTGCGCGGTATGTGACGCGCAAGGTCGGCGTACTCGGCGCCGGCATGATGGGGGCGGGCATTGCTTACGTCAGTGCCTGTGCGGGCGTTGACGTGGTGCTCAAGGACATCAGCCTGGCCACTGCCGAGAAGGGCAAGGCCCATTCGGCGGCGTTGCTGGACAAGAAAGTCAGCCGTGGGCAACTGACCGCCGAGCAGCGGGAAACCATCCTGGCGCGGATTCACCCTGCACAGGATGACGCTGACCTGGCCGGCTGTGATTGGGTGATCGAAGCGGTGTTCGAAGACCGCGAACTCAAGGCCAGGGTATCGGCCGCCGCACAACGCGTGGTCGGTGCAGACGCGGTGATCGCCTCCAACACCTCGACATTGCCCATCAGCGGCCTGGCGAGCGCAGTGCCCGACCCTGGCAAATTCATCGGCCTGCATTTCTTCAGCCCGGTGGACAAGATGGCCCTGGTGGAAATCATCAAGGGCGCTCACACGAGTGACGAAACCCTGGCTCGGGGGTTCGACTTCGTACTGCAAATCAAGAAAACCCCGATTGTGGTCAACGACAGCCGCGGCTTCTTCACCTCGAGAGTATTCGGCACATTCACCAACGAAGGCATCGCCATGCTCGGCGAAGGCGTGGCCGCGCCGATGATCGAGACCGAAGCGCGCAAAGCTGGTATGCCGGTAGGGCCGCTGGCGGTGTCTGATGAAGTGTCCCTGAGCCTCATGAGCCATATCCGACAGCAAACCGCCAAGGACCTGCAAGCGCAGGGCAAGGCAGCGCCGACCCATCCGGCGACGGCGGTGATCGATCTGCTGGTCAACGACCACAAGCGCACGGGCAAAGCCGCAGGTGGCGGTTTCTATGACTATCCGGCAGGCGCCCGGAAGCGTCTTTGGCCCGAACTCAAGACGCGGTTCGAACAGCCCGATAAACAGATTTCGCCCCAGGACGTGCGCGATCGCTTGTTGTTTATCCAGGCCATCGAAACCGTGCGCTGTGTGGAGGAGGGCGTGTTGATGTCCACCGCCGACGCCAATATCGGTTCGATCTTCGGCATTGGCTTTGCGGCCTGGAGTGGCGGCGCGCTGCAGTTTATCAACCAGTACGGCCTGGACGACTTTATCGCCCGGGCGCGCTATCTGGCCGAGCAGTACGGGGAGCGTTTCGCGCCACCGGCGTTGTTGCTGGAGAAAGCGGCACAAGGCGCAACCTTTTGCTGATCAACCAGGGGCTTGCTTTGCAGATACCTTTCAAGGCACGCTCTGGGGTGTTCAATATTCCCATCGCCGTGTCAGGTATTTTTTATGTCGCTACGCGTCTGCATCCTGGAAACCGATATCCTGCGTCCGGGCCTGATCGATCAGTACCAAGGCTACGGGCAGATGTTCAAGCGCCTGTTCGCCAAGCAGCCGATTGCCGCCGAGTTTGTGGTGTACAACGTGGTGCAGGGTGAATACCCGCCGGATGACGAAGTGTTTGACGCGTACCTGATTACCGGCAGCAAGGCCGACTCGTTCGGCACCGACCCATGGATCCAGACCCTCAAGACCTACGTGCTAGAGCGCTATGAGCGCGGCGACAAACTGTTGGGTATCTGCTTCGGCCACCAGTTGCTGGCGTTGCTGCTCGGCGGCAAGACCGAACGCGCCAGCCAGGGCTGGGGCATGGGCATCCACGATTACAAGCTCGATGCCAAGGCGCCCTGGATGAGCCCGGAAGTACCGGAACTGACGCTGTTGATCAGCCATCAGGACCAGGTCACCACCTTGCCGGAAAATGCCACGGTCATCGCCTCGAGTGAGTTTTGCCCCATCGCGGCGTATCACATTGGCGACCAGGTATTGTGCTTCCAGGGCCACCCGGAATTCGTGCAGGACTATTCCCGCGAACTGCTTGAGATTCTTCAGACAACCCTGGGCGAAAAGGTCTACACCAACGGCGTGGCCAGCCTTGAGCGCGACCACCACGGTGCGACCGTGGCGGAATGGATGATGCGCTTTGTGGCGCACAAACCTAAAGCCAACCCGACCGTTTGAAGCTCGCCCACAAGCTGGTGCAGCCCACCGCAATAAACCCGAGCACTGCAAAGTAGCCGTAGTGCCATTGCAGCTCGGGCATGTTCTGGAAATTCATCCCATAAATCCCCGCCACCGCCGTGGGGAACGCGAGGATCGCCGCCCAGGCGGCGAACTTGCGCTGCACCACACTCTGGCGCGAGGCCTCCAGCAGCACGCCGAGCTCGATGGTCTGGCTGGCAATGTCGCGCAGAGTCGTCAAGTCTTCCATCTGCCGCGTGACGTGGATCTGCACGTCACGGAAATACGGGCGCATGTTCTTGTCGATAAACGGAAAGCTCAGCTTCTGCAACTCCTGGCTGATCTCCACCATCGGCGCCACATAGCGCTTGAGCCGCAGCACGTCGCGGCGCAGGCCGTGGAGGTTCTGGATATCGCGCTCGCTCAGGGAACTGCACAGCACATTGCGCTCCAGTTCATCGATCTCGGCGTGGATCGCTTCGCTGACCGGCTGGTAGTTTTCGGTGACGAAATCCAGCAAGGCATAGAGTACGAAATCTTCCCCATGCTCCAGCAACAACGGACGTGCCTCACAGCGCTGGCGCACAAAACCGTAGGACGCCGAATGCCCGTTGCGGGCGGTGATTATGTAGCCATTGCCGGCGAAGATATGGGTCTCGATAAACTCCAGCTTGCCGTTCTCGCGCACCGGTGAGTAGGTGACGATAAACAACGCGTCGCCGAAGGTTTCCAGCTTCGGGCGACTGTGTTTTTCCATGGCGTCTTCGATCGCCAGTTCATGCAGGTTGAACTGGTGCTGCAGGTTGGTCAGTTCCTGAGCACTGGGTTCTTCCAGGCCGATCCACACAAAGTGGCCGGGTTTGGCGGCCCAGGCCGCACCTTCGTCGAGGGTGATATCCGTGACTTTCTTTCCGGCGCTGTAGACGGCGGCGGCAACGACTCTACCCATGGTGCTGATCACTTCTTATCTGGAGGACAGGTGTTGGGCAGCTTAGCGTGAATGGCGTTCCCTGAAGTGATCGTTCCCACGCTGCGCGGTGATCGTTCCCACGCTCTGCGTGGGAATGCCTCCCGTGACGCTCCGCGTCGTCCGCACGGCGCAGGCGTTCAAGCGCCTTGCAGTTCGCGATCCATCTGCGCAATGCACGCATCCATCTGCGCCTGGCACGCCTGCATCAGCGTCGGAACGTCGTCCGCCGTCATCCCCACAGTAGGAATCGGCGCCAACGAACGTATGAGCACCTCGCCACTGTTCCAGCGATTAAGGCGCATATGCGTGACATAGTTACTGACACACACCTGCACGATCGGCACACCGGCCGCAATCGCCATATGGAACGCGCCCTTTTTGAACGGCAACAAACCTTTGCCGAGGTTGCGCGTGCCTTCCGGAAATACCCAGATGGACGTGTCTTCATGCTGCAGGGTGCGGGTCGTGGTGAGCATGGCACGGCGTGCCTTGTGCGCATTGCCGCGGTCGATCAGCACATTGCCGGCCAGCCAGAACAACTGGCCGAACAACGGCACCCACTTAAGGCTTTTCTTGGCAATGCATACCGTGCGACGCGGCACCACGGTGCCCAGCACGAACAGATCATAGTTGGACTGGTGGTTGGCGATCACCACGCAGGTGCCGGGCTTGTTGCGCAGCGAGTCGACCTCCGTCCTCACTTTCAAGCGCAGTATCCACATGGCGGGCAGTGCATAGAGGCGGGCGCAGAGGCGACTGTTGTCAGGATTGAACGGGCGGCATACCCCTATGAGCACGCCCACTATCCCGGCGAGCATAAAGTGCAGGCCCATCAACAACATACGTAACAGAAAAAGCATCGACACGGCCCATCGGAACAAAAGGTGGCGCAGTGTACGGATGTGCACTGTATTCGGCAATTGCCCCTAAAGACGTAGGAGATAGGCGATGTTTAAGCGCATGTTTCAACATAGGCCGATAAAGCCTGTCTAGAGCGGCGCAGGCTGTTTCGGCTTTGGCTGTAAGAAAAAGCCCGACTCAAGGTCGTAATGTCGTTCAGTTAAGGCTTTTTGTAGGAGCGAGCTTGCTCGCGAAAAACCACAGGCGCCGCGTTCAATCAGGAAACACACGTTACCGTTGACGTTTTTCGCGAGCAAGCTCGCTCCTACAGAGGGCGATGTACGCTTAACTGAACGACATTACGACTCAAGGTCGGGCTTTGGCACAGCAGGTTCAGGTATTACATCAGCACATGACCTTGATCCTGGATAATTGCATCGTCCAGCGCCTCCAGCAGCGCCTTGCGCACTTTCAGCTTGGTCTGCTTGTGCGCATTCATATTGATCTTCTTCAACTGCCGCGCCGCTTCCAGTGCCGCCGCGTGCAATTCTTCCGGCGCCACCACCTTGTCGAGGAAGCCCGCCTGCAAGGCGCCTTGCGGGTCAAACATCTCGGCATTGATCACCGAGCGATGAAACGCCGACTTGCGCAGACGGTCCCGCGCCAACTCGATACCGGCGTGGTGCATGGTCATGCCGATCGCCACTTCATTCAGGCCGATGCTGAACGGGCCCTCAACGCCAATCCGATAATCCGCCGACAACAGCAGGAACGCGCCCTTGGCCACCGCATGCCCAGGGCATGCCACGATCACCGGGAACGGATGCGACAACAGGCGACGCGCCAGCGTCGAGCCGGACGTCACCAGGCCGATGGCTTCTTTAGGGCCGGCCGTCATCACTTTCAAATCATAACCACCCGACAGAATGCCCGGCGTGCCCGTGATGACCACCACTGCCCGATCCTGCTCCGCCTGATCCAGCGCCGCATTGAACGCACTGACCACTGCCGGCGAAATGGCATTCACCTTGCCGTTGCTCAGGGTCAGGGTCGCGATACCGTCTTCGAGATGGTAGGCAATCAACTCACTCATGACGCGGTTCCTTATAGGGCTTGTTATAGAAGAATGCAGCAAACGTTACCCAGCGCGCCCGCGCGGGTAAAGCGCCGTGACTGACTGCCCAGTCAGGCTTTCGCGTGACACCCGGCAGTAGAGCGCCTGAAGCAGGGCACCACAGCCAGCGTAGACCATCCCAATCCATGCCCGAGATTGGCACAATCGCCATCGCCCGCAGACCCCGTTCCGGCATAACCGTCTAACCGCATGAAAATTCTGAAAAAAACCTTTGCCATCAGAAAGGCTTTCGACTACATTAGCGCGCCTCGACAGACTGAACTGGTTTGCCGAGATACGGTGAAGTGTCCGAGTGGCTTAAGGAGCACGCCTGGAAAGTGTGTATACAAGAAATTGTATCGAGAGTTCGAATCTCTCCTTCACCGCCACATTATTACGAAAAAGCCCCGTTTTACGGGGCTTTTTTGTGCCTGCTGGTTTTGTTCCGCCATCTGCCCAATTCGGGCTCTGTAGCGCTTTATCCAGACATACAGGCGGCTATGCGCCTACACACCCGGACGAGCCGTCTCAGCCCTGCGACGCACTGGATCGTCTTCGCCAATACCGCACCACTGCCGCCAGGGCCACCAGTGCTACCACCGCGAGGAAGATCGGCAGGCGATACGGCTTCAGGTCGCCAAAGAAATGCTGCAATGCTTCGCCGGCCCAATAGCCGGCGCCGACGAACAGGGTGGCCCAGATTGCCGCACTTGGCACATTGATCAGGGCGAACTTCCAAGGCGATAGTCCACTGGCACCGATCACGATGGGCCCCACCAGGCGCATGCCGTAGAGAAAGCGCACGGTGAATACCGAGGTCGTCGGATAGCGATGGATAAGGTTCTCTACCCGTTCGATGGCTGACTGATGACGTTTGAGTTTGGGCAGCAGGCGCTGCCCGGAATAACGTCCGGTCCAAAACAGCAGTTGATCGCCGAGTATCCCGCCTGCAGTGGCCCACCCGATCACCTGCAGCACTTGCAAAGTGCCTTGGTGCGCAGCCATTCCGCTCAGGATAAGAACGGTCTCGCCTTCGAGCAGGCAGCCCAGGAAGATTACCCAGTAGCCGTAGCCAGCGATCAGCGCATTTAGATCAAGATGTTCGAGCACGGCGTATTCCTTGTCGCTTGGCACGGAAAGGCCGCGCCGGGATTCTTCGCGTTTCCTTTGAGGTATCCGTCAGCAAAAAGGTTTCGACAATGTGGCCAGCGCTTCTGGCCGCCGTTCTATTCGGTCATACGGGAGGCGGGATGAATGCGCGCGTTCACGGCCGTTGGATGCCTGCTGCGGATTAGACAGCAGGCACCACAGGACGGTACTTAGCGAGCAATCATCCCGGCAGCTTGTTCGGTCGCTTCAGTCGTACGCGTTGCCAGCTTGCGCACTTCGTCTGCAACGACCGCAAAGCCGCGACCCGCTTCGCCCGCGCGCGCGGCCTCAATTGCCGCGTTCAGTGCCAGCAGATTTGTCTGGTTGGCAATGCTCTGAATCGTCCCGACGATCTGTGACAATTGGGCGATGTTGTTCTCAAGCGTCCGCTGGTGCTTGACCTCAGTGTGCCGCAGCGCCTCCTGCTCATGCTGCAAGTGGACATCCACGAGGGCACCTACTACTCGAAGGGGTGAGCCGCTGGAGTCGCGGCGGGTCTGGCCTCGCGCTCTGAACCACCGATACTCGCCGCTCTTCATCTTCAGGCGATACTCGATATCAAAAGGCGTTTTACCCGATCGGTCGTTCAAATGAGCACCAAATGCGTCGAGGCTTTGTTCCTTATCATCCGGGTGTAGTCGGGATGCCCAGCTGTCCAGGACATCCGGGAACTCCTCCACCGTTTCAAATCCAAGCAGCCGCCGGAACTGCGGAGACCACCAGAAAGGGTTCTTTGGATTGACCGGGTCTCCCGCGATGACTTCCATATCCCACAGACCGTCCGAGAGCATCTCCCTGGCCAGTTCAAATCGGGTGATGATGACGTCGTGCTCCTGGTCTCGCTCAAGCTGATCATGGATATCACGCAGAGAACCCGCGACGCGTAGAGGCATCCCCCGATCATCCCGTAAGGTCTCTCCCTGGGCATAGAACCAACGGTAGGAACCGTCCTTCATGGCTAGGCGATTTTTCACTTTATACGGTGTGTGCCCGGATTTATCGTTCAAGTGGCGGGCAAAAGCGTCGAGGGTGGCTTGCTTGTCCTGTGGATGCAGGCGGTCGGCCCAGCTGGCTAACACATTTGGGAAATCGCGCTCATCGTTAAACCCCAGAAGGTTTCGCAGTTGCTGAGACCACCAAAAGCGATTTTTGGGATTCACCGGGTCGCCAGCGACGACCTCCATATCCCAGAGCCCTTCACTGGAGGCGCGGTTTACAAGATCAAACCGCACCTCGTGGGCATGCGCGGATGACGCAGCTTCGCGAAGCAGCTCACGGGCTGCCTCCAGTTCCTGCTCAAGCGCATGGATACGGGACTGGGAGTCGCGATCAAGGGAGTCAAAAGCCTTCCAGGCATCGAGGACAGCCGCGCGTTCAGCGCACCCGTCTACTTGTGGCGGTACCCGGCGGGTGATTGCAGCAACCAATTGTTGAACAGCGCGACGATCACGGCGCATTTTGAAGACATTAATCATGAAGATTGGACTCGTAGATGTTGCGGGCCCTATCCATGGCACCTTGCCATCTATATCGTCATGAGCGAAAAAAACTGTACACGATTTTTGATTTGTACATGATCTGATGAGCGTGCCCTGGAGATCGGTGGTCCTTAACGCTCCAGGCGTGCTGCGGTCGCTTGAAAAGTAAACAAGCCCCTGATACTGCGAAAAATCAGGGGCTTCGTTATTTCTGCAGTTTGAAAATCTGGCGATTCAGGTCAGGCGCACGGCATGTCCATCCGCCGCCCTATGACGTCCAGCAAATCGCAGCCGTCGCGCAACGGAATTGAGCAGAGCAGTGCGAAATCGCTGAGTACGACAGCATCGCTGCTGATCTCACTGCGTAGTGCGAGGTTCTCAAGGACTTGGGTAACGGCGCGAAGTCGATAGGTTGCAGCGTCGAGAAGTATTTCCAGCGGGGCGGTGGTGTCGACAAAAAGGGCAGGGGTGGCGCTGTCGTTGTTGGTGAGGGCTATGTAGTGGTTCATATGTGCAACTCCGGTTGTCAGAGGAAAGCAGCCACACATTTGTCGCCAAACAAAAGGTGGCAGCTGTACGCAGGTTGGCGAACCGGCACAATCGGAAAAACCGGCAGACCCGAAGGTCTCCCGCGCACAGCTACCGTCGAGCAGCTTATCTCGCTTGCCAGGCTCAGCGCTCTGGCAACCTGATACTTATTGCGCGGTTTTCAACTTGATCACATCACCGGAGATCTTGGTGGTGTAGCCATTGAGGACCCAGGCCCAGAACCATTTTTCCTGGATTTGGGTGTTGATCATCGCGTCGCCGCCTTTGGCCTTGATGGCTGCATCCTGAGCGCGGACGAAGCGGCTGTTCTGGCCGATCGGGATAACGCCCAGCAGCATGATGCCGGTGGCGCTGGCTTCGCTGTGGCCGAGCACGGTGTATTGGCTGGCGTCGTATTGCTGGGTTTTCATGGCGGTGCCGGTGCAACCTGCCAGGGTGAGACCAAGAACGGCTGCGGCAACTACTTTACTGACGTACTTCACACGTAACTCCATGGGCTGAATCTCGAGACTCAATTCTCGAGGCGCGACACTTTAAACGCTCATATGGCGGATTGAAATCAGCTAGCCAAGGTTTGTGATGACAGTCAGGTCGCCATCGGGGCAAGCCCGAATGCCAGTCAGTTAAGGCTTTTTGTAGGAGCGAGCTTGCTCGCGAAAAACTCACAGGCACCGCGTTCATTCAGAAAGCACGCGTTATCGTTGACGTTTTTCGCGAGCAAGCTCGCTCCTATACAGACTGGTTCCAGGCCAAGCCCCCTCCCACCGTCAGAGATGCAGCCACGCCAGGCTGCCGAGTACCACGGCCACGCCACCGGCCGTGTACGCCATGCGCTTGAGCCATTCCTTGCGCGTGAGCAAGGTAATCGCCGCCAGTGAGATCGCGATCTGAATCGCGGTCATCGCCTGGGCCCAGCGATGGTGCTGGTGCAGCGCTTCTTCGGATTTGCGGTCCCATTCCAGGGAAGTGGCTTCAAGCTTCTCGGCTTGTTTGCGCACCTCTTCTTTCTGGCTTTTATAGCGCTGGATTTCATCGTTGTAGTGGGCGGCATCCACGCCGGGAATATGCGTGGCCAACTCCGCCAGGTTCTGGCGGCTGGATTTGGCCTGGTAGTAATTCCACTGGTTGGCGGCTTCGGTCTTGATGATCGCGGCGTTGTTCTTGTCCATCGCCGCTTCGCTTTCGCTGGAGCCGGCCTGGTAGCTGAGCATGGCGCCGACGGTGGCCATGATGGCGGTCATCACCGCGATACGACTGGCAAAGGTATCGCCTCGACCGTGGGCCTGTTCGGTGGTGTGTTCGAGGTGCTTTTCGTGGGGGCTGGGGACTTCGAAGGCTTCGGACATGGCGGCGTCTACGAGGGGGCAGAGGGAGCCTGATTCTTCACCAGTGCGGCTGTCTCAAGCCTGTCGATAACGTCGGATCAGGTGCCCATACAGCGCAATATTGACCAGCAGCACCAGCGCACCCAGGCCCAGTTGGATCTGCGGCGTGAGCCCGGCCGGGTAGATCAGCGCGAGGATGTAATGTTCGATGAAGCCTGCGCCATAACCGTCTTGTCCGGCCAAATAGCGCAACAGGTTTTCCCAGCGGGTGAGCGGGCAGGGCAGGTGAAACACCTCGACGGCAACGCCCCAGGCCGCTGCGGGCAGGTGCAGCCAGATGAGCGGTCGCCATTTGAGCACCAGCAGGCTACCGAACAGCACGAACAGGATGAAGCATAAATGGAACAGCACCAGGCTGTCGGCGGCTAGACGATAGAACATGCTTGGGTTCGCTTTGAAGGCGTCGAAGGCGCGGGCTTTGGGGATGAGGTTATAACTCAAGTTGACAGGCATTTATGCCAAGGGCCTTGGCGATTTTTTCCCGCGTGGTTCGACGTGGTTTGGTGACCGCTTCTTGCTGGGCGAATGCCGATTGTGAAATGCCCAGGCGCTTGGCAACTTCATCCTGGGTGAGGTTCAAGTGCTCGCGCCAGGCGCGTATGGGTGTCGCTCCCTCTACCAGGCGGCTGACGACAGCGTGGGGAATCAGGTCCGGGTCGTTTTGCCGGGCCAGGTAATGTTCATAGGGGATCACCACAAAGGCTGGCTTGCCCTCGATATTGTGGATGATCTGTACGGCAGTAGGTTCGTTCGTCACGTTTTTTGACCTCTTGAATGCTGACCACATGGATGTCGCCGTCCCAGTCGAAAAGGACGCGATAATTACCCACCCGCAACCGATAGCCGTGTGGATGGTTAACCAACGCCTTGACGTTGACTGCATCCGGCATGCGCTCAAGCGCTGACACCGCATTGCGTACCTGTTGCTGATGGTAGGTATGCAGCTGAAGCAGTTGTTTGACCGATTTGCGGGTCCAGTGGATCGAATTCATTGGAGGTTAATAAGTCTTTTATAAGGTTTGCAAGGTGCATTTTCAGCGCATGGTCGAAGGCGGATCTCTATTCACTCACAAACTCTAGACAGGCGCCGCGCACGCCTGCCGGTAAAACTGTTGCGTGGTATGAATGCTCTATAGAGGTATCACCAAGGTTGCTCGCAGGCAGCCGGGCCCGCTATTGTGCTGAATCCTTTTAGTCTTCCCCCCGGGGTTTCTGTTGTGATGAACGCACCGCGTACCGCTGTCCCGATCAAGGCTGTGATTTTCGATATGGACGGGTTGTTGCTGGATACCGAAGGCATCTACACCGAAGTCACGCAAATTATTGCCGAACGCTACGGCCGTACCTATGACTGGAGCATCAAGCAGCACATCATCGGGCGCGGTGCACAGGACCTGGCCGACTATGTCGTCAAGGCGCTGGACCTGCCGATCACACCGGCCGAGTTTCTGGAGATTCGCGAGCCGTTGATGAGCGAGCGGTTTCCCAAAGCCCTGGGCATGCCGGGCGCCGAGGCGCTGGTGCGGCATTTAAAGGCGCATAACATTCCGATTGCCGTGGGTACCAGTTCGTCGCGCAACTCGTTCGGCCACAAGACGACGTTGCACCGCGAGTGGTTTGGCCTGTTCGACACCATCGTCACTGCCGACGACCCGGAAGTCGGCGCCGCCAAGCCTGCGCCGGATATCTTCCTCACCGCTGCGCGTCGCCTGGGCGTGGCGCCTGGGGATTGCCTGGTGTTCGAGGACTCGCCATTCGGCGTGACGGCGGCGAAAGCGGCGCACATGACCGCCATCGCCGTGCCCGATGAAGCCATGGCCGACAGTAAATATCAGCATGCCGACCAAATCATCCGCAAACTGGCGGACTTTGATCTGGCGGCCTATGGCTTGCCCCCCATGTCCTGATTCAGCACAGGGCTGAAAATGTGGGGGGGCTTGCCAGTCAGTTAAGCGTACACCGCCCTTTGTAGGGGCGAGGGGGGCGCCTAGCTCTTGCTCGCGAAGAACGTCAACGAAAACGCGTGTTTTCTGAATGAACGCGCTGCCTGTGAGTTTTTCGCGAGCAAGCTCGCTCCTACAGACGGCATTAGGGCAAGCCTATGCAGTGTCGTAAAAACCTCAGGCGCTGAACCCCCCATCGATGGTCAGGCTGGCACCGGTGATATAGCCCGCTTCCGGCCCGGCAAGATAGGCCACAAAACTGGCAATCTCCTCCACATGGCCATAGCGCCCCACCGCCATCAACCCGATCAAACTCTCGGCAAACTCACTGTTCGCCGGGTTCATATCCGTGTCCACCGGCCCCGGTTGCACGTTGTTGATGGTAATCCCCCGTGGTCCCAGGTCGCGTGCCAAACCCTTGGTCAACCCTACCAGCGCCGCCTTGCTCATCGCGTACGGGCCACCGCCGCCAAACGGCATGCGCTCGGCGTTGGTGCTGCCGATATTGATCACGCGGCCACCTTCGACCATATGTTTGGCGGCTTCCTGGGTGGCAATAAAGACGCTGCGCACGTTGATCGCCAGGGTCTGGTCGAAATCTTCCAGCGTGAAGTCTTCCAGCGGGGCGATAGCCAGCACGCCGGCGTTGTTCACCAGGATATCCAGGCGCCCGAAGGCCTCGACGGTGGCGTTGACCGCCGTGCGAATCGCTGTGGCATCGGCGCTGTCGGCGTGGATTGCCAGGGCTTTGCCGCCTGCGCTGATCACGCTGTCCTGCAAGGCTTGCGCCTTGGCGGCCGAACTGACGTAGGTAAAGGCAACGGCAGCGCCCTGCGCGGCCAGGCGCTTGACGATGGCCGCGCCGATGCCACGGGAACCGCCTTGAACCAAGGCGACTTTGCCAGTGAGGGTTGCAGTAGTCATGTCGATCTCCACGTAGTTGATGAGCCGAGTATCGGCCTCACGGGACCAGGCCGGTAGAGCGTGATTGCTATAGTCTGTGTAAACCAAAAGTTTAGAGTGGCGGGTCATGGAGAGCTTTGGCAGTATCGAATGCTTTGTACGCAGCGCCGAGGGCGGCAGCTTCGCCGAGGCTGCGCGACACCTCAGCCTGACGCCGGCGGCGGTCGGTAAAAGCGTGGCCAAGCTGGAAGCGCGCCTGGGCGTCAGGCTGTTTCAGCGCAGCACCCGGCGCCTGACCCTGACCGAAGCCGGCAAGCTGTTCCTGGGCGAAGTCAGCGGGAGCCTTACCACGATTCAGAACGCCGTGGCCAACCTGGCCAGCGCCGAGGGGCGACCGGTGGGCACGCTGAAGGTGAGCATGGGCACGGTATTCGGCAATCGCTATGTGATGCCGTTGCTGGGTGAATTCATGCGGCGCTTTCCGGCGATCAGCCCGGATTGGCACTTCGATAACCGCCAGGTGGACTTGATCGGCCAGGGCTTCGACGCCGCCATTGGCGGCGGCTTTGAACTGCCCCAGGGCGTGGTGGCGCGCACGTTGACCCCGGCGCACCGGGTGCTGGTGGCGTCGCCGGCTTATCTGGCGCAACACTCCGCAGTGCATGCACCCGAGGATTTGTCGCGCTGCCACGGCATCCTGATCCGCTCGCCGCAGACAGGCCGGGTGCGCTCATGGCAACTGACCCACCGCGAGCGCGAGCACAGCCCGCTGCTGCTCAAGCCCGTCATGACCATGAGTGATTCCGAAGCCGCCTGCTGCGCCAGCGCCCAGGGCCTGGGCATTGCGCTGGTCAGCCTGCCGATGGCCGTGCCGTTCCTCGACAGCGGCGCGGTGGTGCGGGTGTTGCCGGACTGGTATGTGGATGACGGCAATATCTCCATCTACTACGCCGAGCACAAGTTGCTGCCCGGCAAGACCCGGGCGTTCGTGGATTTTGTGATTGAGCAGTTCGCCGAGCAGCAATTGGGCCGCAGATTCAGTGCGGTCGCAAAGTAAACAGAATTCCAAGTGTGGGAGGGGGCAAGCCCACTCCCACCGTTGATCTTCAGTGGCCGAATTTGCCGGGCCAACCGATGATTTTCTTCGGCCTTGGCGCCGCATAGGTCCTGACCTTGGACGTCGACAACCCCAACCGCACCAGCGACTCAGCGATCGTCACCGCCGCCGTCACCCCATCCACCACCGGCACCCCGGTGCGCTGGCGAATCTGCTCGTCCAGCCCGGCCATGCCGCCGCAGCCCAGGCAGATCACTTCTGCCTTGTCCTCAAGGATGGCCAGTTCCGCCTGGCGCACGATCGCTTCCATGGCCGCCACCGGGTTTTCTTCCAACTCCAGCACCGCCATGCCGCTGGCCCGTACCGAGGCGCAGCGCTGGTACAGGCCGGCGAGTTTCAGCCGGTCTTCGATCAGCGGCACCGTGCGGTCCAGGGTGGTCACCACCGAGTAGGCATGACCCAGGAACATCGCCGTGCTGGCCGCGGCTTCGGTGATATCCACCACCGGCACGTTGAGCAGCTCCTGCAAGCCTTCGCGGCCATGCTCGCCGTATCCGGCCTGGATCACCGCATCAAACGGCTGATCGTAGGCCATCACGCGGTCCATGACGGCGATGGCGGCCAGGTAGCTTTCAAAGTTGCCCTCCACCGACTCGGCGCCGAAGTAGGGGGTCAGCCCCACAATCTCGGTGCCCGGCGAGGCCACGCTTCTGGCCTGCTCAGCGATGGTCTGGGTGATGGATTCGGTGGTGTTGACGTTGACCACGAGGATGCGCATGGAATGTCCTTGTTTAATGACTGACGTTATCGACGGCAATGCTTTCGCCGCTGACATCGGCGTAGAACGGCTGGCGCTTGGCGATCAGCAGGTACAGCAACCCTGCAATACCGGCGCCAAACAGCCAGGAAAACGGCGAGACGCTGGCAAACCCGGGCAACAACGCCAGCAGGATGGCGATGACCGCTGCCGGAACGAACGCCGCCACCGCGCGCAGATTCACGCCCCGGCTGTAGTAATAAACCCCCTGCGCGTCTTCGCTGTACAGTTGCGGCACATCCACCTGGCTTTTGCGGATCAACCAGTAGTCGACCATGATCACCCCGTACAACGGCCCCAGCAGTGCGCCCAGGCCGGACAGGAAATACACGATCACCAACGGGCTGTTGTAGAGATTCCACGGCAAGATCAACACCGCGACGGTAGCGCTGATCAACCCGGCGCGACGGAAGTTCAGGTACTTGGGCGCCAGGTTGCTCAACACGAACGCCGGGGCGACGAAGTTGGCCATGATGTTCACCGCCACCGTGACGATCAGGAAGGCCAGGCAGCCGAGCACGAGAAAGAAGGTATTGGGAATGGAGGCGATGATTTCGGTCGGGCTTTCGATCACTCGGCCGTTGAGCTGGAACTGCCCGCCGCACAGCAGCACGGTGATGGCGGCGAACACCAGGATATTCACCGGCAGGCCCCAGAAGTTACCCACCTGGATCGTCCTGCGGCAGGGCGAGGAGCGTGCGAAGTCGCAGAAGTTGAGGATCAGCGTGCCGTAGATCGCCAACCACAGTGCGCCTCCGGCAAAGATATTGCGCCACATCTCGCCGCCGCTCAGCGGTTCGCGGATCGACCAGGCAATGTGGCCGCCTGCCTGGAAGTACATCCAGCCGGCCAGCGAGGCCACGGTGAGCAGAATCACCGGCCCGGCGAATCCTTCATAGCGACGTACCATTTCCATGCCATAGGCAAGGATCACCAATTGCACCAGCCAGATCGCCACGAAACACGCCCAGCCGAGCGATGACAGGCCGAGAATCGAGTTGTGGTCGTAGTCGGCAAACCCTGGATGAATCGCCGTCAGCAGCACCCGGAAAACCACCGATGCCAGGTAGGTCTGGATACCGAACCAGGCAATCGCAATCACCGCACGGATCAACGCCGGAATCTGTGCGCCATGGATACCGAAGCTGATACGGCTGATTACCGGGAACGGCACGCCGGTCTTCTGGCCCATGTAACCCGACAGGTTCATGAAAAAGTACACCAATGCCGCGCCTATCCCCAGTGACAGCAGAATCTGCCAGCCACCCAGGCCCAATGCATACAGGCCGATGGCGAATGAATAGTTGGCGATGTTGTGCACGTCATTGGTCCACAGCGCAAAGATGCTGTAGCGCCCCCAGCGACGCCCTTCGGCCTTGGTCGGCGCCAGGTCCTTGTTGTGCAGGCGTGGGCTGAGCACCAGCGGGCCGGGGCTGGCGGCCTCGGGATTCAGAGCGGAGGAGGGCAGATCCAATGCGACGTCATGGGAGAGGCTAGTACGCATTCCGGCGGGCTCCAGCACATCCGCAGCAATGCGGCAGATGGCAAAGTGTATGTAGATTTTGTATTTATTGTATACAAAGCGTAAATACTCTTAAGCCACATGCGTGCCAGCTTTGGATCTATGAAAACCGTGGTTAATTTCGTTTTTATTGGTTGTTGGAATAAATGGCTGAATTTAAAGCGATATAAATTGACCGATCGAACAGCTATTTATTTTATTGAGGAGGGGGATCGATCTGGGAGAGCAAAAAATTTTAGAAAGGAAGTGTTACGTTTTGGTGCGCTTCAAGCAAGATTGCACACATAAATGGCACCGATGGTTACAGGCGTGTGTACACATCAAGGGAAAAGGCGAGTCCAATGTGGGAGGGGGCTTGCCCCCGATGGCGGTGTATCAGTCACAGGTAAGCTGGCTGACATACCGCTATCGGGGCATAGCTATACACAACTCAGCAGCGCCCAACCGTAACCACGATGCGAAGCGAGCCACTCTTGATCTTGATCTGCTTGTGATCTCAGGCGCCCCGTTAAACCACGCTGGCCGAACGCAGGCTTGAATCCGTGGGTAACCCGGCAGGACGCCGGGTTAGCCGCACTGGG
>NZ_JAFLXH010000052.1:0-26655 GCF_019891515.1 Pseudomonas sp. Wu6
AACCAATACTAATTGCCCGTGAGGCTTGACCATATAACACCCAAGCAATTTGACTACTCTAACGAGCATCAGATTGCGGTGTGTGAAGACGAGATGAACCGAAAGTTCGACACTCACAAAACACCGACAGCTGTCACATACCCAATTTGCTGAAGCGAGGCCACATGGCCACGACTCAGTACCCGAATTTCTTGACGACCATAGAGCATTGGAACCACCTGATCCCATCCCGAACTCAGTAGTGAAACGATGCATCGCCGATGGTAGTGTGGGGTTTCCCCATGTGAGAGTAGGTCATCGTCAAGATTAAATTCCGAAACCCCAATTGCGAAAGCAGTTGGGGTTTTGTTTTGGGCGCTTGAAAAGTATCAAGGCGCTCATGGCAATGGTCTTCAGTGCTAAAGTCCAAGCCTCGATTTTTGCTTTTCCAAGGAAACCGTTATGCCGGGTGCGACGTCCCTCAGCGCAGGATTCATGGTGGTTCACGGTAACCGCCTGGACGAGTTGCGCAGCCTGGTAGTCAGCTGGATGCGTCGTTATCCCCTGGCGCCCCTGGAAAATGAAATTGCTCTGGTCCAAAGCAATGGCATCGCTCAATGGCTCAAGCTTGCCCTGGCCGAAGATCCGCAGGAAGACGACATGGGGGGCTGTGGCATCGCCGCGGCAATCGATGTGCAATTGCCCGGCAGTTTCATGTGGCAGCTCTATCGCATGGTGCTGGGTCGTGACGAAATCCCCCCCAAGTCTCTGCTGGATAAGGCCCCGCTGACATGGCGACTCATGCGTCTGCTCCCGGAGCTTATCGATCAGCCCCATTTCGAGCCGTTGCAACGCTTCCTGACCCACGACACCGACCTGCGCAAACGCTACCAGCTTGCCGAGCGGCTGGCCGACTTGTTCGACCAATACCAAGTGTATCGCGCCGATTGGCTGGAAGACTGGGCGGCGGGGCGCCATCAATTACGCAACGGCCGTGGCGAATCCAAACCCCTCAACCCCGCCAACCGTTGGCAGGCTGAATTATGGCGCGCGTTGCTGCTCGACGTCGGGGAGCAGGGCATGGCCGAGAGCCGTGCCGGCGTTCATCAGCGGTTTATCGAACTCATCAACACACTCGAGCAAGCGCCGCCCGGCTTGCCTTCCCGCGTGATTGTTTTCGGCATTTCATCGCTGCCCGCCCAGGCGCTTGAAGCACTGGCGGGCCTGGCTCGTTTCAGCCAAGTGTTGCTGTGCGTGCACAACCCTTGCCGCCATCATTGGTCGGACATCGTGGCCGACAAAGACCTGCTGCGTAACGAATACAAGCGCCAGGCGCGCAAAGCGGGCATGCCCGTCACCATTGATCCTCACACCTTGCACCAGCACGCTCACCCGCTGCTCGCCGCCTGGGGCAAGCAGGGGCGTGACTACATCAGCCTGTTGGACAGTTATGACGACCCCAACAGCTACCGCGCCGCCTTCCGTGATGGTCGTATCGACCTGTTCAGCGAGAGCCAACCCACCACGCTGCTCAACCAGCTTCAGGACGACATCCTGGAGTTGCGCCCACTCGATGAAACCCGTGAGTTCTGGCCGGCGGTCGATCTGACACGCGACGCATCCATTCGCTTTCACATCGCCCACAGCGCCCAACGCGAAGTGGAGATTCTCCACGACCAATTACTCCAACGTTTCAGCGCCGACCCCACGTTGCGCCCTCGGGACATCATCGTCATGGTCCCCGACGTCGACAGCTATGCACCGCACATTCGCGCGGTGTTCGGTCAACTGGAAAGAAACGACCCACGCTTTATTCCGTTCACCCTGACAGACCAGGGGCAACGTGGTCGTGACCCGCTGTTGATCGCGGTCGAGCATCTGCTCAAACTCCCCGACAGCCGTTTCCCTGTCAGCGAAATTCTCGACCTGTTGGATGTGCCGGCCCTGCGCGAACGTTTCGCCATCAATGAGCGCGACCTGCCTACACTGCATCGCTGGATTGAAGGCGCGGGCATCCGCTGGGGGCTCAACGCCGAACAGCGTGCGGGCCTGGGGCTGCCCGCAGAACTTGAGCAGAACAGCTGGCGATTCGGCCTGCGGCGGATGCTGCTGGGCTACGCCGTCGGCACGGGTGTGGCGTGCGAAGGCATCGAGCCTTACGACGAGATCGGTGGGCTTGATGCGGCGCTGATTGGTCCACTGGTCGCCTTGCTCGATGCCTTGAATGACGCGCACCAGGCGCTGTCGCAACCCGCACCTCCCCACGTGTGGGGCGAGCGTCTGCAACGCTTGATGCAACTGTTTTTCCTGCCCGGCAGCGAGCACGATGACTACCTGCTTGGCCAGCTTGAACAGTTAAGAGAGACGTGGCTGGAAACCTGTGAATCCGTCGGCCTGCAGGATGAATTACCGCTCACCGTGGTCCGTGAGGCCTGGTTGGCCGGGCTCGACCAGGGCCGCCTGTCCCAGCGCTTCCTGGCGGGCGCGGTCAATTTTTGTACCTTGATGCCCATGCGCGCGATCCCGTTCAAGCTGGTCTGCCTGCTCGGCATGAATGATGGCGACTACCCGCGTGCCCAGCCGCCACTGGACTTTGACCTGATGGGCAGCGACTACCGTCCCGGCGATCGTTCACGCCGTGAAGACGATCGCTACCTGCTGCTCGAAGCCCTGCTGTCCGCGCGCGACCAGCTCTACATCAGCTGGGTCGGCCGCAGCATCCGCGACAACAGCGATCGCCCGGCCTCGGTGCTGATCGGCCAACTGCGCGACCACCTCGCCAGTGGCTGGCATAACGCCCAAAGCGCCGAACCCCTGATCGACGCAATGACCCAGGAACACCCGCTCCAACCGTTCAGCGCCCGCTACTTCCATGAAGGCGACCCGCTGTTCAGTTACGCTCGCGAATGGCAGTTGCTGCATGAGGCCCCAGCCGCACTGGTGCACGACCACGCGCTGGCACCGCACCACCAGGAAGAGCCCCTGAGCCTCGGCCAGTTACAGGATTTCCTGCGCAATCCGGTCAAACATTTCTTCAGCCAGCGTCTGAAAGTGTTCTTTGAAGCCGCCGAAGTACCGCTGGCCGACGAAGAACCCTTCGTGCTCGACGCACTGCAACGCTACACCCTCAGCGACAGTCTGCTCAACGCAGCACTGGCCCGGCCCGACCAGCTTGATCAGGCGCTCAACGCCCAAGCCTTGCGCCTGCAAGGCAGTGGCCTGCTGCCGATGGTCGGCTTCGGCGAATGCCTGCGCAACGAGCTGATCGAGCCATTGCCGGACCTGTTGCAGCGCTATCAGCACCTGCTGGCGCTCTGGCCAACCCCAGACATTGGCGCGCAACCGATCAGTTTCGCGTACCAGGGCATTCAGCTCGAAGGCTGGATCAGCGGCCTGCACCGGCGCGGTGACGGCGGTTTGTTAAGCGTGACCACCATCCCCAACAGCATCGGCTCGATCAAGACGCGCAAGTGGCACCGCCTGATCCGCCCCTGGGTCAATCATGTGGTCGCCTGTGCCTGTGGCGTGCCGTTGAGCACCGGCCTGGTAGCCAGTGACGACACCTTGCTGCTGGCCCCGTTGGACACTGCCACCGCTCAGAGCCTCCTCGGTGACTTGCTGCTTGCCTGGCACATCGGCATGAGCAAACCGCTGCCCGTCGCGGTAAAGACCGCCTTTGCCTGGCTCGGCCAGACCGATCCGGCCAAAGCTCACGCCGCTGCCAGCAAAGCCTACGAGGGCGACGGTATCACCACCGATGGCGAACGCCGCGAAACGCCTGCGCTCACTCGCCAGTTCCCCAACTACGCCACGCTGGTCGCCAGCGAAGAGTTCGAAGGCTGGTGCGAAACCTTGTATCGCCCCCTGCTCAACACCCCCTGGCGCTCACTGTCCAGCGAGGAGGCCGGCGCATGACCAGTAAACCCCTGGCCCTGGCCTTTCCGCTCAAAGGCAGCCAGCTGATTGAAGCCAGCGCCGGCACCGGCAAAACTTTCACGATTTCGGCCCTGTACCTGCGGCTGGTGCTCGGCAACGGTGGCGATGAGTCCGGTTTCGGCCGTGAACTGCTACCGCCGCAAATCCTCGTGGTGACCTTCACCGACGCCGCCACCAAGGAGCTGCGTGAACGTATCCGTATCCGTCTGGCGGAGGCCGCGCGGTTTTTCCGTGACGAAATCGAGCAGCCCGACGCCTTGATCGCTGACCTGCGTCACCAATACCCCAGTGAACAATGGCCCGCCTGCGCCAATCGGCTGGACATCGCCGCGCAGTGGATGGACGAGGCAGCCGTCTCGACGATTCACAGTTGGTGCCAGCGCATGCTGCGCGAACACGCGTTCGACAGCGGCAGCCTGTTTACCCAGACCCTGGAAACCGACCACAGCGACTTGCTCGGTGAAGTGCTGCGCGACTACTGGCGCCTGTTCTGCTACCCGATGCATGACGATGCGCTCAACTGGGTGCGCAACAACTGGGGCGGCCCGGCCGCGTTGATGCCACGGGTGCGCGCGCTGTTCGGCAGTGAGCGGCCGGCCGAAGACAGCCGCGAGCCCGCAGAGATAATCGCTGCCTGCCTGCAAGAGCGTCGCGAGGCACTGACCAACATCAAGGCACCCTGGCAACAATGGGCCGTCGAGTTGCGTGATCTGTGCCTGCAAGCCGTGGCCGCCAAAGCGGTCGATGGACGCAAAATGCAGGCGCGTTATTTCGAGCCCTGGTTTGAAAAAATCAGTGCCTGGGCCGCCGATGAAACCCTGGAACAACTGGATATTGGCACCGGCTTTACCCGGCTGACTCCCGAGGGTATGGCCGAAGCCTGGAAAGGCGAGCCGCCACGGCATCCCGGCATCGACGCGATGGCCGGTCTGAAAGCGGCCCTTGACGCACTGCCCACCCCGGACGCCGCGGTGTTGCAACACGCCGCCGCCTGGGTGGGCAAGCGCTTCGAAGAAGAGAAGCGGCGTCGCGCTGAAATGGGCTTCGACGACATGCTGATCCGCCTCAACGCCGCGCTCCAGGCCGACGGCGGCGAGCGCCTCGCCAGCGTGATCCGCGAGCAATTCCCGGTGGCCTTGATCGATGAATTCCAGGACACCGACCCGGTGCAATACAGCATCTTCGACAGCATTTACCGTATCGAAGAAAACCACCTGGACAGCGGCCTGTTCCTGATCGGCGACCCCAAGCAGGCGATCTACGCCTTCCGGGGCGCGGACATCTACACCTACCTGCGCGCTCGGCAATCCACCACCGGTCGCCACCACACGTTGGGCACCAACTTCCGCTCCAGCCACGCCATGGTCGAAGCGGTAAACCACCTGTTCCAGCGCGCGGAAACCGGCCGCGGCGCGTTCCTGTTTCGTGAGCCCGACGGCCGTAACCCGGTGCCGTTCCATCCGGTGCTGTCCCAAGGCCGCAAAGAACAGCTGCAGGTCGACGGCCAGACGCTGCCGGCAATGAACCTTTGGCATTTAGCCACCGACCAACCGATTTCCAATGTGCTGTATCGCCAGCAACTGGCGGCTGCTTGCGCCACGCAGATCGTCGAATTGCTTAACGGTGGGCAGCAGGGCAGCGCAGGCTTTGCCAGAGACGACACGTTCAAAGGCGTGCTGCCGTCAGACATCGCCATCCTCGTGCGAGACGGCAAGGAAGCCCAGGCCGTGCGCGCCGAGTTGGCGGCACGGGGCGTGCGCAGCGTGTACCTGTCGGACAAGGACTCGGTCTTCGCCGCCCAGGAAGCCCACGATCTGCTGGCCTGGCTCAAGGCCTGCGCCGAGCCGGACGTCGAGCGCCCGCTGCGCGCGGCCCTGGCCTGTGTCACCTTGAACCTGTCACTGACGGAACTGGAGCGTCTGAACCAGGATGAACTGGCGTGGGAAAGCCGCGTGATGCAGTTCCGGGGCTACCGCTCGATCTGGCGCTCCCAAGGCGTGCTGCCGATGCTGCGTCGCCTGCTGCATGACTTCAAGCTGCCGCAAACCCTGATCGCCCGCAGCGATGGCGAACGTGTGCTGACCAACCTGCTGCACCTCAGTGAGCTGCTGCAACAGGCCGCGTCGGAACTGGACGGCGAACAGGCATTAATTCGCCATCTTGCCGAGCACCTGGCGCTGTCGGGCCAGGCCGGTGAAGAACAGATCCTGCGCCTGGAAAGTGACGAGCAATTGGTCAAGGTGGTGACGATCCACAAATCCAAGGGCCTGGAATACGACCTGGTGTTCCTGCCCTTCATCTGCTCGACCAAACCGGTGGACGGCACGCGCTTGCCGCTGCACTACCACGACGCGCAGGGCAAATCCCACGTCAGCCTGCGGCCCACGGCTGAGTTGATCGCCCAGGCCGATGATGAGCGCCTGGCCGAAGACCTGCGCTTGCTGTACGTCGCCTTGACCCGCGCCAAACACGCCTGCTGGCTGGGCATCGCCGACCTCAAGCGTGGCAACAGCAGCAGCTCCGTGCTGCACCTGTCGGCGCTGGGCTATCTGCTGGGCGCCGGTGCGCCGCTGGGTGAGTCCGCCGGCCTGGCGCGCTGGTTGCTGGATGTGCAGCAGGGCTGCCCGGCCATCAGCTATGCCCAGGTGCCGCCAGCGCAAGACATCGTGTTCCACCCCCCGCGCAACGAAGCGACCTTGCTGGCTCCGCTTTTGCCCAAACGCAAGGCGGCGGAGAACTGGTGGATTGCGTCCTACAGCGCCTTGCGCATTGGCGACAGTATGAGCGCCGCCAGTCTCGAAGCGCCTGAAAGCCCGCAGGCGCAGAAGCTGTTCGATGACGAACGCCTTGATCCCGACGCACCGCGTGAAGTGGTGGCGTCCGGCGGCGATATTCATCGATTCCCACGCGGTCCGAATCCAGGGACCTTCCTTCACGGCTTGTTGGAGTGGGCCGGTGACGAAGCATTCAACGTCAGCCTCGAGGCCATTGAAAAAGCCGTCGGGGCGCGTTGCAATCGGCGCAATTGGGAAGGCTGGATCGTCACCCTCAGCGCCTGGCTTGACCACTTGCTGCACGCGCCGCTGCCTCTGTACGACGACCGGGTCAGTCTCAGCGCGCTGACGCACTACCAGATCGAAATGGAATTCTGGTTCGCCAGCCATAAAGTCGACGTGCTCGCCCTCGACAAACTGGTGTGCCAGCACACCCACCGCGGCGTCTCACGCGTGGCGGCCGAACCGGTGTTGCTCAACGGCATGTTCAAAGGCTTTATCGACCTGACCTTCGAGCACGATGGCCGTTATTACGTGGCTGACTACAAATCCAACTGGCTCGGGCCTGACGATTCGGCCTACACCATGGACGCCATGGAACAGTCGATCCTCGAGCATCGGTACGACCTGCAATATGTACTTTACCTGCTGGCCCTGCATCGCCAACTCAAGGCGCGCCTGCCGGATTACGACTACGAACGCCACGTCGGCGGCGCCCTCTACCTGTTCCTGCGCGGAACGCAGTCGGTGACCCAGGGCGCGTACTTCACCCGGCCGCCGCGTGAGCTGATCGAAGGGCTGGACCTGTTGTTCCAGGGCAAGCCTGTCCCGCCAAAAGCCGAGCCCGCCTGGGAACAAGGAGTGCTGCTATGAGCCTGTCGCCGCTGCTGCTGGAGGAACTGTCGCCGCTCAGTCGCGCCGCCGACCTGGTGCAACTGCTGGAGCGCTGGGTCGACCGTGGCTGGTTGCGGGCCCTGGACAGAGCCTTCGTCGGCTTCCTGCACGAGCTTGATCCACAGGCCGATCCCCTGGTGCTGCTGGCGGCGGCATTGACCAGTCACCAATTGGGTCACGGCCATGTATGCCTCGACCTGTTCGAAACCCTGCAGGCGCCGGATTTTGCCCTGTCGCTGCCGCCCGAAGGCGACCTGCAGACCGGCGCGATGCTGCTGCCGTCGCAATTGCTCGAGGGGCTGGACGGCGCCCACTGGTGTCATGTCCTGGCCACCAGCCGTTTGGTCGCGCCGGCGTTCGATGACAGTGAGTCGGCGCGGAGCCGCCCGTTGGTGCTGTCCGGCACACGCCTCTATCTACGCCGCTATTGGGCTTATGAACGGCGCATCGACAGTGCCTTGCGCCTGCGGCTGGCCAGCCACGAAAGCGTCGCCGCCGATTTGCCGCAGCGCCTGAATGGTTTGTTCGATCAACCGGCGCCCGATGGCGTGATCGACTGGCAAAAACTCGCCTGTGCCCTGGCCACCCGGGGCGCATTCAGTATCGTCACCGGCGGCCCCGGCACCGGCAAGACCACCACCGTGGTGCGCCTGCTCGCGCTGTTGCAGGCGCCTGCCGTGGAAAGCGGCAATCCCCTGCGCATCCGCCTGGCCGCGCCCACCGGTAAAGCCGCCGCGCGTCTCACCGAATCCATCAGCCAGCAAGTGCTGTCGCTGAAAGTGCCCGACAGCGTGCGCGAAAAAATCCCCACCCAGGTCACCACGGTTCACCGGTTGCTGGGCAGCCGCCCGGGCACTCGGCACTTCCGTCACCACGTCGGCAACCCGTTACCGCTGGATGTGCTGGTGGTGGACGAAGCGTCGATGATCGATCTGGAAATGATGGCCAACCTGCTCGACGCTTTGCCGCCCCATGCTCGCCTGGTGCTGCTGGGTGACAAGGACCAGCTTGCGTCGGTGGAGGCGGGCGCGGTGCTCGGTGATCTGTGTCGCGATGCCGAGGCCGGCTGGTACAGCCCGGCCACCCGCCAATGGCTGCAGGCGGTCAGCGCCGAAGACCTCGGCAACAGCGGCTTGCAGGAAGACCTCGACGGCAGTCATCCGCTGGCCCAGCAGGTGGTGATGCTGCGCTACTCGCGTCGCTTCGGCGAGGGCAGCGGCATCGGCCAGCTGGCGCGCTGGGTCAACCAGCAGAACGCTGAGCAAGCGCGCGCGCTGTTGGCCGCGCGCAGTCATGACGACTTGTTCTGTCTCAGCCTCAAGGGCGAGCATGATCACGCGCTTGAGCGCCTGGTGCTGGACGGGCAGGGCGAAGGTGCCCAGGGCTATCGCTATTACCTGAACCTGCTGCAGTCGGCGCGTCCTGCGCCGCAGACCCCGCGTGACGATCACGCCTGGACCCACTGGGCGCAACAACTGCTGCAAGCCTTCGACGCGTTCCAGTTGCTCTGCGCCGTACGCAAAGGTCCCTGGGGCGTCGAAGGGCTGAACCTGCGCATCACCGCCGCCCTGCGCAAGGTGCGGCTGATCGAGGGCGACGAGCAGTGGTATGAAGGGCGCCCGGTGCTGATGACCCGTAACGACTACGGCCTGGGCCTGATGAACGGGGATATCGGTATCGCCCTGAAATTGCCCGAGAGCGACGGCGGCGCTCAGGTGCTGCGCGTGGCTTTCCCGCGCAATGACGGCCAGGGTGGCGTGCGCTTCGTGCTGCCCAGCCGGCTCAACGATGTGGAAACCGTCTATGCCATGACCGTGCACAAATCCCAGGGGTCGGAGTTCACCCATACCGCGCTGATCCTGCCGGACGCGTTGAACCCGGTACTGACCAAAGAACTGATCTACACCGGTATCACCCGCGCCAAACGCTGGTTCAGCCTGATCGAACCCCGTGCCGGCGTCTTTGAAGAAGCCGTACGGCGCCGGGTCAAACGCTTGAGCGGGCTGATGCTGGAGCTGGACGCCACGCCCGAAGAAGCTGACTGAACGGTCATGCGATATTTTTGATTCAGATGTCTGATTTTTCTGAAAAAATACTCAGCACTTTGGAAAGCCTCGCGTCATGGGTTTTCCGCTGCTGTGCTATCGTTGCGGCATCACCATCGAATTTCTTGAGAGAATTGCTGCATGAACGTGGCTGTCTCGCTCTCAGAGCGCAGTTTGAGCTGGAGACGCCTGTTGCAGGTTGCGGTGCTATGCCTGCTCGCTCCACAGGCCTGGGCTCAAACGCCCAGTTTGGCCGAGCAGCGCGCCCAGACGGTCACCCAGGTCGTGCTGGGGATTCTCAGTTATGCCCGTTGGCCGGTGGAGCCTGTGCAACTGCGCTTGTGCATCGTCGGGCCCACCCAGTACACCGACGACCTGATCAAGGGCACTACCCAGGCCACCGGCCGACCGGTGGCAGTGCGACGCTTGCTGGCCAACCATCCGGACATCGTCAGTGCCTGCGACGCCGTCTACATCGGCAAACTCAGCGCTGACGAACGCACCGCGTTGTTTGCTTCATTGATCGGCCATCCGGTGCTCAGCATCAGCGAAGGCGGCGATCAATGCACCGTGGGCAGCCTGTTCTGCCTGCGGGTGAGTGATGCGCAAGTGTCGTTTGAGGTGAACCTGGATTCCGTTGCCCGCAGTGGCGTACGCATTCACCCCAGCGTGCTGCAACTGTCGCGCCGTCGAGCGCCGACGCCATGAGGCCGGCCAAGACGCGACCGACCCTGAGGTCGGTCATCGGCAGAGGGCACATGATCCTGGCCCTGGTGGCGGTGGCGCTGGCCAGTGTGTCCCTGACCCTGCTCGGCGTGCTGGCGCTGCGGGTGTACGCCGAACACAACCTGCACTTGATCGCACGCTCGATCAATTACACCGTGGAAGCGGCTGTGGTGTTCGACGACAGCGCCGCCGCCACTGAAGCCTTGAGCCTGATCGCTTCGACCGAAGAGGTGGCCCAGGCCGAAGTCTTTGATGCCAGTGGCAAGCTGCTGGCGCAGTGGGTGCGGCCGAACAACGGGATGTTGTCGCGGGTTGAACTCGAACTGGCGCATGCCTTGCTCGAGCAACCCATCAGCCAGCCGATCCTTCACCAGGGGCAAACGGTCGGCAGTATCCACCTGACCGGTCATGGCGGCAGCCTGTTGCGCTTCCTGCTCAGCGGCCTGGCGGGCATTGTGATCTGTACCGCGCTCAGTGCCTGGGTGGCGCTGCACCTGGCGCGGCGTCTGTTGAATGGCATCACCGGGCCGCTGCAAAGCCTTGCCGCCGTGGCCCACGCCGCCCGCAGCGAGCGCGACTTCGACCGCCGCGTGCCCCCGGCCCAGATCGCCGAACTCGACAGCCTGGGCAGCGACTTCAATGCCCTGTTGGGCGAAATGGAGGCCTGGCAAAGTCATCTGCAAAGCGAAAACGAAACCCTCGCGCACCAGGCCAGCCACGACAGCCTCACCGGCCTGCCCAACCGTGCATTCTTCGAAGGCCGGTTGATTCGAGCCTTGCGCAGCGCCGCCAAGGTCAACGAACGGGTAGGTGTGCTGTTTCTCGACAGCGATCGTTTCAAAGACATCAACGACAACTTCGGCCACGCCGCCGGCGATGCCGTACTGGTGGCCGTTGCCGAGCGCGTGCGGGCACAGCTGCGCGAAGATGACCTGGTGGCGCGCCTGGGCGGCGACGAATTCGCCGTCCTGCTGGCGCCGCTGAACAAAATCGAAGATGCGCAACGCATTGCCGACAAGATCATTGCCAGCATGGACCAACCGATCCCGCTGCCCGGCAACACCCAGGTCTTGACCTCCCTCAGTATCGGCATCGCCATTTATCCGGATCATGGCGCCACGCCCGGCACCCTGCTCAATGCCGCCGATGTGGCGATGTACCAAGCCAAGCGGCTGTCTTCGGGCAGTCAGCAAACGGCGGAGCCTGTGCACTCTGTCGTCAATGTCCAGCACAGGAGTTAATCCCTTGTTCTCTCACCCTCGCGTTCTATTTATCAGCTTGCTTCTCGCCTGCCTGGCCCTCGGCGGCTGCCAGACCCCGCCGCCCAAAGGCCTGAGCCAGGCACAAGTGGCCGTGCTCAAGCAGCAGGGTTTCGAGCTGACGGACGAAGGCTGGGCCTTCGGCTTGTCTGGCAAAGTGCTGTTTGGCAGCGACGTCGAAACCCTCAACAAGCCCAGCACCGACATCGTCGAGCGCATCGGCAAGGCCCTGGTGGGCGCAGGCATCGAACGCGTACGCGTCGACGGCCACACCGACGCGTCGGGCAAGGAACTCTACAACAAGGCCTTGTCCCTGCGCCGTGCTGAAAGTGTGGGCAAGGTGCTGAGCAGCGTGGGCATGAAACAACAAAACATCCAACTGCGCGGCCTGGGCAGCAGCGAGCCGGTGGCGGAAAATACAACGGCGGCGGGGCGCACCGAAAATCGACGCGTGTCGATTGTGGTCATCGCGGACTAAGGCCCTTCAGCCGCCTCAACTTGAAATACGATCCAATGTGGGAGGGGGCTTGCCCCCGATAGCAGTGTGTCAGCCCATAGATTTGGTAACTGACACTCCGCCATCGGGGGCAAGTCGAATCGTCGCACCGCCCCTCCCACATTTGTGCAGCGGTGTGCTTAAGACTGTGTTCGCTCAACGGCTCGGCGTCATCGCCTGCGTCAAGTCATCCACCACCGCCTTGCCCATCTCACACAGATAATGCGCGGCCCACCCGTATTGCGCTCTCAACCTGAAATGCAATCCATTGTGGGAGGGGGCTTGCCCCCGATAGCAGTGTGTCAGCCAATACATCTGGTAACTGACACTCCGCCACCGGGGGCAAGTCGAATCGTCGCACCGCCCCTCCCACAGTTGTCCGCGCGGCGCATTCAGTCTGCAAAGCGCATCTCCCGCGTCTCCCCCATCAACAACCCCTGATTCTGCTCCGTCACCTCCCGGATGTAATCCCACAACAACGTAATCCGCTTCAACTTCCTCAAATCCTCTCGGCAATACATCCAGAACTGCCGCGTAAGCGCAATCTGCTCCCCCAGCACCGGCAGCAGTCGCGGATCCTGCGCCGCCAAAAAACACGGCAATATCGCCATCGACCGGCCCTGCTGCGCCGCGACGTATTGCGCAATCACACTGGTACTGCGCAGGCTGGCGCTGGCGCCCGGTACTACGTTCGCCAGGTACAGCAACTCCGAGCTGAACGCCAGGTCATCCACGTAGCTGATAAACGGATGCTCGGCCAGATCCGTCGGGCGTTGGATCGGCGGGTGTTGGTCGAGGTAGTCCTGTGTGGCGTACAGCTGCAGTTTGTAATCGCACAGTTTGCAGCACACGTACGGGCCGTGTTCCGGGCGTTCCAGGGCGATGACGATGTCGGCTTCGCGCTTGGACAGGCTGATGAAGTGCGGCAGGGGCAGGATGTCCACCGAGATCGCCGGATAAGTATCGACGAAGTGGCTCAGTTGCGGGGTGACGAAGAAGCTGCCGAAGCCCTCGGTACAGCCCATGCGCACATGGCCGGACAGCGCCACGCCGGAGCCGGAGACTTGTTCGCACGCCATGTGCAGAGTGCTTTCGATGGATTCGGCGTAACCCAGCAAACGCTGGCCCTCGGCGGTCAGGACAAAACCGTTGGTCCGGGATTTTTCGAACAGCAGGGTGCCGAGCGACACTTCCAGCGAGCTGATGCGCCGCGACACCGTGGTGTAGTCAACCGCCAGGCGCTTGGCGGCGACACTGGCCTTGCGGGTGCGGGCCACTTCGAGAAAAAACTTCAGGTCGTCCCAGTTCAGGGAGCCCAGTGATGTGATGTTTTTTTGCATATTGGACCGGATTTTATGTGCGTTCTTATTAGAGATTTGCACATCTATACTCCAAAAACAGTCCGAACGCCTCCTTCTTCAAGGCGATTCACTCTCTGCATAACAACAAGATCCGGAGACCCTCATGAACGCATCTGCCGATATTTCCGTACAACAGGTCAAGTTGCTGATCAACGGCGAGTGGGTCGAGTCCAAGACCACCGAATGGCAAGACATCGTCAACCCGGCTACCCAGCAAGTGCTGGCCAAAGTCCCGTTCGCCACGGCCGATGAGGTCAACGCGGCCATCGATGCGGCCCATCGCGCCTTCCAGACCTGGAAGCTGACGCCGATCGGCGCGCGCATGCGCATCATGCTCAAGCTGCAAGCCTTGATCCGCGAACATTCCAAGCGCATTGCCGTGGTCCTCAGCAACGAGCAGGGCAAGACCATTGCCGATGCCGAGGGCGATATTTTCCGTGGCCTGGAAGTGGTGGAGCACGCCTGTTCCATCGGCACCCTGCAAATGGGCGAATTCGCTGAAAACGTCGCTGGTGGCGTCGATACCTACACGCTGCGCCAACCCATCGGCGTGTGCGCCGGTATCACTCCGTTCAACTTCCCGGCGATGATTCCGCTGTGGATGTTCCCGATGGCCATTGCGTGCGGGAATACCTTCGTCCTGAAACCGTCAGAGCAAGACCCGCTGTCGACCATGCTGCTGGTGGAGCTGGCGCTGGAAGCCGGTGTGCCGGCTGGCGTGCTTAACGTGGTGCACGGCGGCAAGGACGTGGTGGATGCGCTGTGCACCCACAAAGACATCAAGGCCGTGTCCTTCGTCGGCTCGACCGCCGTGGGCACCCACGTTTATGACCTGGCCGGCAAGCACGGCAAGCGCGTGCAATCGATGATGGGCGCCAAGAACCACGCGGTGGTGCTGCCGGATGCCAACCGCGAACACACCCTCAATGCCCTGGTCGGTGCCGGTTTCGGCGCGGCGGGCCAACGTTGCATGGCCACCTCGGTGGTGGTGCTGGTGGGCGCGTCCAAGCAATGGCTGCCGGACCTCAAGGCACTGGCGCAAAAGCTCAAGGTCAACGCCGGCAGCGAGGCGGGTACGGATGTGGGCCCGGTGATCTCCAAGCGCGCCAAGGCACGCATTCTGGAGCTGATCGAAAGCGGCGTGAAAGAAGGCGCCACGCTGGAGCTGGACGGCCGCGACATCAAGGTGCCGGGCTTCGAGCAAGGCAACTTTGTCGGCCCGACCCTGTTCTCGGGCGTGACCACCGACATGCGCATTTACACCGAAGAAATCTTCGGCCCGGTGCTGGTGGTGCTGGAGGTCGACACGCTCGATCAAGCCATTGCGCTGGTCAACGCCAACCCGTTCGGCAACGGCACCGGCCTGTTCACCCAGAGCGGCGCGGCGGCGCGCAAGTTCCAGAGTGAAATCGATGTAGGCCAGGTCGGCATCAACATTCCGATCCCGGTGCCGGTGCCGTTTTTCAGCTTCACCGGCTCCCGTGGTTCCAAGCTGGGTGACCTGGGCCCGTACGGCAAGCAAGTGGTGCAGTTCTACACCCAGACCAAGACCGTCACCAGCCGCTGGTTCGATGACGACACGGTCAACGATGGCGTCAACACCACCATCAACCTGCGCTGAGACCTGGGAGACGACCATGAAGATTGCATTTATCGGCCTGGGCAACATGGGCGCGCCCATGGCCCGCAACCTGATCAAGGCCGGGCACGCGCTGAACCTGTTCGACCTGAACCAGACCGTGCTCCAGGAGCTGGCCGAGTTGGGCGGCCACATCAGCGACTCCCCGCGTGACGCGGCCCAGGGCGCTGAATTGGTGATCACCATGCTGCCGGCCGCCGCCCATGTGCGCAGTGTGTGGCTGAATGAAGACGGTGTGCTCGCCGGCATCGGCAGCGGCATTCCCGCCGTGGATTGCAGCACCATCGACCCACAGACCGCCCGCGATGTCGCCGCTGCCGCCGCCCGGCAAGGCGTGGTGATGGCTGACGCTCCGGTGTCCGGCGGCACCGGCGGGGCGCAAGCCGGCACGCTGACCTTTATGGTCGGCGCCACGCCTGAACTGTTCGCCACCCTGCAACCGGTGCTGGCGCAGATGGGCCGCAACATCGTGCACTGCGGCGAGGTGGGCACGGGGCAAATCGCCAAGATCTGCAACAACCTGCTGCTGGGCATCAGCATGGTCGGCGTCAGTGAGGCGATGGCCCTGGGCGATGCACTGGGCATCGACACGCAGGTGCTGGCCGGCATCATCAACAGCTCGACCGGGCGCTGCTGGAGTTCGGACACCTACAATCCATGGCCGGGCGTGATTGAAACTGCGCCGTCGTCGCGCGGTTACACCGGCGGTTTTGGCGCCGACCTGATGCTCAAGGACCTGGGCCTGGCCACCGAAGCGGCGCGCCAGGCAAAACAGCCGGTGATCCTCGGTGCGGTGGCCCAGCAGTTGTATCAATCGATGAGCCAGCGTGGGGAAGGGGGTAAGGACTTTTCGGCGATCATTAACAGCTATCGCAAGCCTGAATGATGGGGTGAGTGGAGTTGAGGCAATAAGGTCTACTGTAGGAGCGAGCTTGCTCGCGAAGAACTCACAGACGCCGCGTGCATCCAGGAAACACGCGTTATCGTTGACGTATTTCGCGAGCAAGCTCGCTCCTACAAACGATGTCGGGCGAGCCCGTTCACCGTAGGAAAGCCGCTTGCTGTAGAGATGGCTCAAGCAAACACAAAATACTTACGCACCGTCTCCACCACCTCCCACGTCCCCTTCATCCCGGGCTCCACCACAAAGATATCCCCAGCCCGCAGGTGAATCGGCTCCAAGCCTTCCGGCGTGATGATGCAATAGCCTTCCTGGAAGTGGCAGTACTCCCATTTCACGTAGTCCACGTACCACTTGCCCGGCGTGCAGATCCAGGTGCCCATGATCTTGCTGCCGTCTTCGCTGGTGTAGGCGTTGAGGTTGACGGTGTGCGGGTCGCCTTCGAGCTTTTCCCATTTGCAGGCATCCAGGACCGGCAAGGGATGGGTGTCGCGCAGTACGGTGATGGGCTTGGACATGATGACTCCGAGGCAAGGGAATAAGAGTCGAACCCTATAGCGTCGCAGCGGGGGCTGATGGTCTGGACTCGACATCGGTATGCCCAGAAGCGCAGCCTAATACGAAGCGCGGTCAATGTGGGAGGGGGCTTGCCCCCGATGGCGGCGTGTCAGCCAACTTCTGATTGACTGGCCCACTGCTATCGGGGGCAAGCCCCCTCCCACATTGATTGCCGGTGGCATCGCCACTGTGTTCAGAGGCGGTTCTGCGCGTAAATCAGCGACTTTCTCGCAGTAACTGCGAAAGAACTCCCCGTTCACGCCAGAATTCGCAAGAAAATTCACGTCCGGCCCTCGTATCATTCACCCAGGAATGAGTGAGAGCCGTGAAATGAACCCAATAAAAACGTGGTGGGATATCAGCCCGCCCTTGAGTGCGGCGACCCCGACCTGGCCGGGCGATACGCCGTTCCAGGAAGAGCGCGTGTGGCAGTTCGGGCCGCAGTGCCCGGTGAATGTGGGGCGTGTGACGCTGTCGCCGCACACCGGCGCCCATGTGGATGCGCCGCTGCATTACAGCGCCGACGGCGCGCCGATTGGCGAGGTGTCGTTGGACGTGTACATGGGCCCGTGCCGAGTGTTGTACTGCCTGGGCAGCGGTGCCCTGGTGCAACCGCATCAACTGCAGGGGCGTGTGGATAACCTGCCCGAGCGCGTGCTGCTGCGCACTTATCCACAAGCCCCCCTGACGCAATGGGATTCAGACTTCACGGCCATCGCCCCGCAAACCATCGAGCTGCTGGCCGGCCTCGGCGTGCGCCTGATCGGGATCGACACGCCCTCCCTGGACCCGCAACAGTCCAAGACCATGGACTCGCACAACGCCGTGGCGCGCCATGGCATGGCGATCCTCGAAGGCATCGTGCTCGACGACGTACCGGAGGGCGACTATGAACTGATCGCGCTGCCGCTGCGTTTCGCCAACCTGGACGCCAGCCCGGTCCGCGCAATCCTGCGCCCGCTTTTGGAGCCCACGCGATGAGCCAGTGTCCCTTTTCTCCAGAATATAAGCCTGCCGATTACCGACCCCCGGAGGAATGGCACAACGCCGAACTGAATTTTTCCGAGTCCATGAGCTACGGCGATTACCTGGACCTGGGCAAAGTCCTCAGCGCCCAGCACCCGCTGTCACCGGACCACAACGAAATGCTCTTCATCATCCAGCACCAGACCTCTGAGCTGTGGATGAAACTGATGCTGCACGAACTCAAGGCGGCCCGCGACCATGTGCGCCTCGGTGAGTTGCCGCCGGCGTTCAAGATGCTGGCGCGGGTCTCGCGGATCTTCGATCAACTGGTGCACGCCTGGGCGGTGCTGGCGACCATGACGCCGTCGGAGTACAAGGCGATCCGCCCGTTCCTGGGGCAGTCGTCGGGGTTCCAGTCGTTCCAGTACCGCGAGATCGAATTCATTCTCGGCAACAAGAGCCCGGCGCTGCTGCGGCCCCACGCCCATCGCCCGGAGTTGCTGCAGCAATTGCAGGTGGCGATTGCCACGCCGTCGTTGTATGACGAGGCGGTAAACCTGATGGTCAAGGCGGGGCTGGCGATTGATCCCCAGCGCGCCGAACGCGACCCAACGGCGGCAACGGTGCACGATGAGTCGGTAGAAGCGGCCTGGCGCGAGGTGTATCGCGATCCGAGTCGTTACTGGGATCTGTATCAATTGGCCGAGAAGTTTATCGACCTGGAAGATTCATTCCGCCAGTGGCGCTTCCGGCATGTCACCACGGTGGAGCGGATCATCGGCTTCCAGCCGGGTACCGGTGGCACCGAAGGCGTGGGGTATTTGCGCAAGATGCTCGACACGGTGCTGTTCCCCGAACTGTGGCGAGTGCGTTCCACGCTCTAAACAAAAGCCCCGGACTACCGGGGCTGATCGTTCCCACGCTCTGCGTGGGAATGTAGCTTTGGACGCTCTGCGTCCGCTTCCAGAGTCGCGACGCGGAGCGTCACAGGATGCATTCCCACGCGGAGCGTGGGAACGATCAACATTAGCCATATCAGTGGCTGACACGCTGCAATCGGGGGCAAGCCCCCTCCCACATGGGTTACTGCGCTGTCACGACCTTCGCGTTTCGGACTCGCAACCGATACGCCACATAGATAATCCCCACCCACACCGGCATCGCATACACCGACTCACGAATATCCGGGATCGCCAGCATCACACTGATGATCACTAGCATGAACGCCAGGCACAGGTAGTTGCTGAACGGGAACCAGAAGGTCTTGAACGACGGCGTCACGCCTTGCTCGCCCATGGCCTTGCGGAACTTGATGTGGGTGATGCTGATCAGCGCCCAGTTGATCATCAGCGAGGCAACCACCAATGCGAACAGCAATTCCAGGGCACTCTTCGGCGCAACGTAGTTGACCACCACGCACAGCAGGGTCACCAGCGCCGAAATCGCCAGCGCCCGCAATGGCACGCCTTGCTTGTTGAGCTTCATCAACGCCTTGGGTGCGTCGCCTTGCTCGGCCAGGCCGAACAGCATGCGGCTGTTGCAGTACACGCCGCTGTTGTAGACCGACAGCGCCGCGGTCAGCACCACGAAGTTGAGGATATGCGCAGCGGTGTCATTGCCGATCAGCGAGAAGATCTGCACGAACGGGCTACCGCTGTAGGGATCGCCCGACGCGCCGAGGGTTTGCAGCAGTTGGTCCCACGGGTACAGCGACAGCAGCACGGCGAGGGCGCCGACGTAGAAAATCAGGATCCGGTACACCACCTGGTTGATCGCCTTCGGGATCACCTTGCGCGGCTCGCTGGCCTCGGCGGCGGTGATGCCGACCAGCTCCAGGCCACCGAACGAGAACATGATGAACGCCATCGACATCAACAGTCCCATGCCACCGTTCGGGAAGAAACCGCCGTGGCTCCACAGGTTGCTGACCGACGCCTGTGGGCCGCCGGTACCGCTGAACAGCAGGTAGCAGCCGAGCACGATCATGCCGACAATCGCCACCACCTTGATGATCGCGAACCAGAACTCGGCTTCACCGAAGAACTTCACGTTCAGGGTGTTGATCAGGTTGACCGCGACGAAGAACACCAGCGCACTGACCCAGGTCGGGACTTCCGGCCACCAGAACTGGATGTATTTGCCCACGGCCGTCAGTTCGGCCATGCCCACCAACACGTACAGCACCCAGTAGTTCCAGCCTGCGAGAAAGCCCGCGTAACCGCTCCAGTATTTATGCGCGAAGTGGCTGAAAGATCCGGCCACCGGCTCTTCGACGATCATCTCGCCGAGCTGGCGCATGATCAGGAAGGCGATGAAACCGGCTATCGCGTAACCCAGGATCATCGACGGCCCTGCCGACTTGAGCACCCCGGCCGAGCCGAGGAACAGCCCCGTGCCAATTGCCCCTCCCAAGGCGATCAATTGAATGTGCCGGTTCTTCAGGCCGCGCTTGAGGCCCACCGGGTTTACCATGTCATCCGCCATTAACGTTCCCTTCATACTTGTTTTTCTTAAGGGTGAGTGCAGGCGCATCAGCCCCTCAGAAGTGCTGAGGGGGCAGATATTACTCTGCGTAAACTTTTCGTAATACAGCTGGACGCCATCAAGTGCCTGATCCGTGACCACCCGGACCAACCTCAGTGACGATCCGCAGCGGGCCCACGCGTTTGGCGGGCAGGGGCTATTTGCGCAGGACCAGATCCAGCACCTCATCCCGATCCTTGATTTTCTGCAGCACAATCTCCGAACGTATATCCACGACCCCCGCCGTGCGGTTGAGTTGGTTCACGATAAAGTCCGAAAAATGCTTGAGGTTGCGCGCCTGGACCCGCAGCACATAGTTGCTGGCGCCGGTGACCACATAGGCACTGGCCACCTCCGGCCAGCCCTGCACTTTCTCGATGAAGGTCTCATGCCAATCTTCCACATCCTGGCGCAAGGACAGGTGCACGATGGCCTCAAGCTCAATGCCCAGCTGCTCGGCATTGAGTACCGCCCGATAGCCGCTGACCACGCCTTCGCTTTCCAGCAGGCGCAGACGGCGCAGGCAGGCCGAGGGTGACAGCGCGACTTTTTCCGCCAGTTCCTGGTTGCTGATACGGCCATCCTGTTGCAGGAAATGCAGGAGGCGCAGGTCGGTGGCGTCAAGAATCATAATTTGAATAAATCCGCGTTTTTGGAAGTTAAATTCGAATTTCCTACAGCTTAAATAGCGCTTCACCTACCACTTTGCACGAAAATTCTCTAAAGCTTCGTTCATTATTTGGTCCATCTTCTCTTATAAAAACCAGGACAGACCATGACCACCCGAAGCCATTGCCAAGCCCTCGACGTCCAGGACCCGCTGGCGCCTTTGCGCGATCAGTTCGCCTTGCCGGCGGGCGTCATCTACCTCGACGGTAATTCCCTCGGCGCGCGTCCGCTGGCCTCGCTGGCGCGGGCGCAACAGGTGATCGCCGAGGAATGGGGCAACGGCCTGATTCGCAGTTGGAACAGTGCCGGATGGGCGGACCTGTCCCTGCGCCTGGGCAATCGCCTGGCACCGCTGATCGGCGCCGGCGAGGGCGAAGTGGCGGTGACCGATACCACGTCCATCAACCTGTTCAAGGTGCTCAGCGCGGCGCTGAGCGTACAGCGCGAGCGTGCGCCGGCGCGCAAGGTGATCGTCAGCGAAGCGAGCAATTTTCCCACCGACCTGTACATCGCCGAGGGCCTCGCCGAGCTGCTGCAACAGGGTTATGTGCTGCGCCTGGTCAACAGCCCGGACGAACTGCCCCGCGCCATCGACCAGGATGTGGCGGTGGTGATGCTCACCCACGTCAACTACAAGAGCGGCTATATGTATGACATGCACGCGCTCACCGCCTTGAGCCATGAGTGCGGCGCGTTGAGCCTCTGGGACCTGGCGCATTCGGCCGGTGCCGTGCCCATCGACCTGCACGCGGCCGGGGCCGATTATGCGATTGGCTGCACCTACAAATACCTCAATGGCGGCCCGGGCTCCCAGGCGTTCGTGTGGGTCAACCCCGCGTTGGTGGACCTGGTGCGCCAGCCGCTGTCGGGCTGGTTCGGGCATACCCGTCAGTTTGCGATGGAGTCCAACTACGCGCCGAGTGCCGGCATCGCCCGCTACCTGTGCGGCACCCAGCCGATCACCTCGCTGGCCATGGTGGAATGCGGGCTGGAGATATTTGAACAGACGGACATGGCCAGCCTGCGCAGCAAATCCCTGGCGTTGACCGATTTGTTTATCGAGCGGGTCGAGGCACGCTGCGCCGTTCATGGCTTGAAGCTGATCACCCCGCGTGAACACGCCAGGCGCGGCAGTCATGTGAGTTTCGAACACCCTCAAGGGTATGCGGTGATACAGGCGCTGATCGCCCGGGGCGTGATCGGTGACTACCGTGAGCCGCACATCATGCGATTCGGTTTTACCCCGCTGTACACACGCTTTACCGACGTGTGGGATGCGGTGGAAATCCTCGGTGACATTCTCGACAACACCACCTGGGACCAGCCGCAATTCAAGGTGCGTAACAGCGTGACCTAAGAGCTTAAGCGTACCCCGCCCTCTGTAGGAGCGAGCTTGCTCGCGAAAAACTCACAGGCACCGTGTTCATTCAGGAAGCACGCGTTATCGTTGACATTTTTCGCGAGCAAGCTCGCTCCTACAGCGGGCCAGGTACGCTTGACTGACTGGCATCAGGACTTGTCATCTGTGACAACAGCAGCAATCACAATAATAAAGGGGCACGCCACGTGACCACGCCAGACAACGGCTTTGCAGAAATCACCCACCGCGAACTGGGCCTCAGGCGCCAGCTCACATCCGGGCAAATGAGCATGATCGCCATCGGCGGCGCCATTGGTACCGGGCTGTTCATGGGCAGCGCCTACGCGATTGGCTATGCCGGGCCCAGCGTATTGCTCAGCTATGCCATCGGTGCGGTGATTACCTTGATCCTGATGGGGTGCCTGGCGGAGATGACGGTGGCCCATTCCACCTCCGGCTCTTTTGGCGCCTACGCCGAGTTTTATATTGGCCCGCTGGCCGGGTTCCTGGTGCGTTATGCCTATTGGGCGGCGATTGTGCTGGCAGTCGGCGCCGAAGTGACGGCGGTGGCGATGTACATGAAGTTCTGGTTCGCCAACGTGCCGGAATGGGTATGGATCGTGTCGTTCTCCAGCGTGTTGATCCTGCTCAATGCGATCAGCGTGAAGACCTTTGGCAACTTCGAATACTGGTTCTCCACCATCAAAATCAGCGCGATCGTCGGCTTCATCATCCTGGCGGTGTACGTGGTGTTCGGCTCCGGCAACCCGGAATATGGCGTGCAGAACTACACGGCCCATGAGGGGTTTTTCCCCCATGGGTTGAGCGGTATGTGGATCGCGGTAATCGTGTCGATCTTCAGCTATCTGAGTGTGGAGATGATCGCGGTGGCTGCCGGTGAAGCGGCCGACCCGGAGCGAGCGGTGAAGAAAGCCTTTCGCGCGACCCTCGTGCGCCTGGTGGTGTTCTACCTGCTGACACTGGCCCTGATGCTGGCCATTGTGCCGTGGAACCAGGCGGGTCAGGCCCAGAGCCCGTTCGTCACAGTGATGCAGACCATCGGCATTCCCGGCGCTACCGGGGTGATGAATTTCGTGATTCTGGTCGCGGCGCTGTCGGCGATGAACAGCCAGCTCTACATCACCACGCGCATGATGTTCAGCCTGTCCCGCGCAGGGTTTGCGCCCAGGTCCATGGGCGCGTTGAGCAACAGCGGTATCCCGCTCAATGCCTTGCTGCTGTCCAGCTCCGGTATCGCCTTGGCGACCCTGCTCAATGTGCTGTACCCGGACAGTTCGTTCACGCTGATGATGGCGATCTCGATGTTCGGCGCAATTTTCACCTGGTTCATGATCTTCCTCACGCACCTGTTTTTCCGGCGCTACCGCAAACGCCACGGCGGGCCGAAGCTGTCCTTCGAGCTGCGCCTGTTTCCCTACAGCACCTTGCTGGGGCTGGTACTGATGGGCGCGGTGATGATCACCACGTATTTCACCGAGGCGTTCAGGATGACCCTGGTGTTTGGCGTGCCGTTCCTGCTGATCCTGAGCGCGGTGTATTACGGGTTTTTCCGCAAGGGCAGGGCCAGGGCATCGAACAAGGCCCTGGTATGACACCGGCTGGTGTTCGAACGACAGCAGTTGACGGCATACTCCCGGCATGATGACTTTCCTGACGTTCTATCAAAACCTCGGCCCGGCCCTGACGCTGTTGGTTGTCGGCACGTTCCTGCTGGCCGGTACGGTCAAGGGGGTGATTGGCCTCGGCCTGCCCACGGTGGCCATGGGCATGCTCGGCCTGGCTATGCTGCCGGCGCAGGCTGCGGCGTTACTGATCATTCCGTCGACAGTCACCAACCTCTGGCAACTGGCGTTGGGTGGTCACCTGAGTACCTTGCTCAAGCGCCTGTGGCCGATGTTGCTGCTGGTTGTCCTCGGTGCCGGGCTGGGCACGCTGTGGCTGGGCCTGGACGGCGGGCCGTGGGTGGTACGCGCGTTGGGCGCGGCGTTACTGGTGTATGCGCTGAGTGGATTATTCCTGCCGACCTTCAAGGTGCAACCCCGAACCGAGCGCTGGCTGGGCCCGCTGTGCGGGCTGGTCACGGGCGTCATCACGGCGGCCACCGGCGTGTTCGTGATTCCTGCGGTGCCGTACCTGCAGGCGCTAGGGTTGAGCCGCGATCAGTTGGTGCAGGCGCTGGGGCTGTCGTTCAGCGTCTCGACCCTCGCGCTGGCCGGCGGGCTCGCCTGGCGCGGCGCGCTCGGTGGCGGTGAAATCAGTGCATCGTTGTTGGCGCTGGTGCCGGCGTTGCTGGGGATGTGGTTGGGCCAGGTAGTGCGCCAGCGCATCAGTGCGCTGTGGTTCAAGCGCGGATTTTTCAGTGGTATGGCGCTATTGGGAGGCCATTTGTTGCTCAGTGGTCAATAATGAGCCCGAGCCGATAACCAGGACAGCCCGTGAAAGCCCGATCCGATGAACTACAGATTTTTGTCAGCGTGATCGAGTGCGGCTCGATTTCCGCCGCCGCCGAGCAGGTCGGCCAGACGCCGTCGGCGGTCAGCCGCACCTTGTCGCGCCTGGAGGCCAAGCTCGATACCACCCTGATCAACCGCACCACGCGGCGCATGGACTTGACCGAGGAGGGCCGGTACTTCTTCGAGCAGGCCAAGGTGATCCTGGCGCAAATGCAAGAGCTGGAAGAGCGTCTGTCGTCACGCCAGCAAAAACCGGCCGGGCGGCTGCGCATCAATGCGGCGGTGCCGTTCATGCTGCACGGGATCATGCCGTACATCGGCGAGTTTCGTGGCCTGTACCCGGATATCCAATTGGAGCTGAACAGCGACGACGTGATCATCGACCTGCTGGAGCAAAGCACCGACATTGCCATTCGTATCGGCACCCTGGCCGACTCCACCCTGCATGCCCGCGCCCTGGGCAGCACGCCGCTGCACATCCTGGCCAGCGCCGAATACCTCAAGCAACACGGCACGCCGACCACCGTCGCCGAGTTGGCCGGGCATACGTTGTTGGGGTTCACCCACACCGATACCCTCAACCATTGGCCGCTGCGCCATGCCGAAGGTGACCGCTGGCTGATCCAGCCGGGCATTGCCGCCTCCAGCGGTGAAACCGTGCGCCACCTGGCATTGGAGGGGCAGGGCATTTGCTGTCTGTCCAACTTCATGACCCACAAAGACATCGATGCCGGGCGCCTGGTGCCACTGCTGGACACCTTCAACAGTGGCTACCGCCAGCCGATCCATGCGGTGTACTACCGCAACTCCCAACTGGCGTTGCGTATCCAGTGCTTCCTGGACTTTATCCAGGCCAAGTTGGCGCGTTATGCCCGCTGATTCGTGACTGCCGCGCAAGAGTGAATTGGCCGGCACGGGGTTATTCGACGCCGGGGGCTGCTGGATACTGGGCTCATCACTTACCCAGTCAGGAGCACTCTCCATGAATGTATTCGTTACCGGCGCAGCCGGTTTTATCGGCGGTTCCATCGCCACCGGCCTGGTCAAGGCCGGGCACGCCGTCACTGGCCTGGTGCGCAGCGCCGAGCAAGCTACTGAAATGACGGCACTGGGCATCACCCCAGTAATCGGCACCCTAGATGACGCGGCGGTCTTGACCGCACAGGCGCAGCAAGCCGATGCGGTGATCAACGCCGCCAGCAGCGACCATCGCGCCGGCGTCGAAACCCTGCTGGCTGCCTTGAAAGGCTCCAACAAGCCGTTCCTGCACACCAGCGGTTCGAGCATTGTCGGCGACGCGTCGGGCGGCAAGGCCAGTGATGTCATTTACTTCGAAGACAATCTGCCGCAGCCGACCGCCGACAAGGCCCCTCGGGTGGCGATCGATAACCTGATCCTGGCCGCCGCCAGGGAGGGTGTGAATTCGGCCGTGATCTGTAACACCCTGATCTACGGTCACAGCCTGGGCGTGAAACGCGACAGCGTGCAATTGCCGCGCTTGCTCAAGCAGGCTCGCAACAGTGGTGTGGTACGTCATGTGGGGCCGGGGCAGAACATCTGGTCCAATGTGCATATCGAAGACGTGGTCGCGCTGTACCTGCTGGCGCTGACGAACAATGTGCCGGGCACGTTCTACTTCGTGGAAAGCGGCGAAGCGGCCTTTATCGACATGACCACGGCGATTGCCCAGGCGTTGAACCTGGGTGAGCCGCAGAACTGGCCATTGGCCGAGGCTGAGGCCGAGTGGGGCTATGAAATGGCCAACTACGGGCTGGGCTCCAACAGCCGAGTGCGCGGCAAGCATGCCCGTGAACGGCTGGGCTGGGTGCCGACGCGTACGTCGGTGGTGGAGTGGATTCGTCACGAGATGGTGTGATGTTCGCTTGATACCGAGGTGAGGCTATCGGGGGCAAGCCCCCTCCCACATTTGAACTGTGAGTACATTCAAAGTGTGGGAGGGGGCTTGCCCCCGATGGCGGCCTCAGGGCCGACCAGGATGTTGGACCGAGTACATATCCGTTTCTGCGGTCACGGCCACTTAGGGTTCCGCCCTGACGGCGGGTCACTTTGGAAAAGCCCCAAAGTAACCAAAGGG
>NZ_JAFLXH010000053.1:0-26453 GCF_019891515.1 Pseudomonas sp. Wu6
CCATCGGGGGCAAGCCCCCTCCCACATTTGGACCTCGGAGCGTCAGGTAGATACGCGTTAGCTCCCTCGCCACAGGTGCGGTGTCGCACCAAAATTGTGTAGATACCTATGCTCATCGGGGGCACGCCCCTCCCACATTTTGAGGCTCGGTGTGTCAGTTGATTTCGTAGCGTACCGACAGTGCGCCCTTTTTTTCCGAGAGGGCCAGGATCGTTACCTGACCCAGTTCGCTCAGTGCTTGAACATGCGTGCCACCGCACGCGTATGCCGGCAATTCACCGAAGCCGACTTCTCGGGTGCCTTCTTCCAGCGTCATGTGGCGTGGATAATCTGCGGCGATCCACTGGTTGACCAGTTGCTGGAGGACCTGCGCATCCATCTCTTGCGCGGCTTCGCCGCGGATAAAAGTAATCTTGCCTTCACCCGGCCAATGATGCGCCTTGATCGGCATCCAGCCCAAGCGTTCGCCGGCATTGCCAATCAGGTGTCCCGCTGAGTGAAGGCGCGTGTGCAGCGCGCGGCGTGATGCATCGACCCGCGCCGTGATGGGGCCGGGTTCCAGGGGTTGATTGACGTAATGCACCACATGCGTTGCGTCCTGCGTGACGCGCAGCACCTGGCTGTCGCCCAGCCACCCGGTGTCGAAGGGTTGGCCGCCGCCTTGGGGATGGAAAATCGTCGATTGCAGGATCACCGCAAATTGCTCTTCGTGAGGCGTGCAGCTCAGCACTTCCAGCTCGGCTGTCAGGTGATCGTGGGTGAAAAACAGGCGCTCGGTCATCGTGTACATCCGCATCCAGGTGATGCCACAGTATAAATAGTGCGCTGATAGGCGATAATCCATTCAAATATCAATGGACCTGTGCGTCATGAGCATCAATCTTCCTTTGCCGCTGCTGGGTGAAATGGCGATTTTCGTCAAGGTGGTCGAAACCGGCAGTTTCTCCGAAGCGGCGCGGCAACTGGGCGTTTCACCCTCGGCGGTGAGCCGCAGTATTTCGCGCCTGGAACAGGCACTGGCAACCCGCCTGTTGCAACGCACCACACGCAAGCTGCGCCTTAGCGAGGGCGGCGAAGAGGTGTTCAAGCGGTGCCGCGAGATGGTCAGCGCGGCGCGTTCGGTAATGGAGATCAGCGGGCAATTTACCCATGAAGCCGAGGGCCTGGTGCGGGTCAGCGTGCCCAAGGCAGTGGGGCGGTTTGTGGTGCATCCGCATATGCCGGCGTTCCTGCGGCGCTATCCCAAGGTGGATGTGCAACTGATCCTTGAGGATCGGCCTGTGGATCTGATCGACGACAATGTCGACCTCAGCATCCGCATCACCGACAGCCCGCCGCCCGGTCTGGTCGGGCGGCAATTATTGCCGATCGAACATTTGCTCTGCGCAACGCCGCAGTACCTGGCCGAGCATGGCACGCCGAGCCATCCCCATGATCTGCTGGAGCACAGTTGCATCTATCTGGGCGAAACCCCCGGTGACTCACGCTGGAAGTTTCGTCGGGACGGCAAGGCGGTGACGGTCGGTGTGCGCGGGCGGTATGCGGCGAACCACACGGGCGTGCGGCTGGATGCCGTGTTGCAGCATGTGGGGATTGGCAGCTTGCCGTATTTCACGGCGCGGCACGCCTTGGAAGAGGGACGGTTGGTGCAGGTATTGCCGGCGTGGGATTTTATCGCGTCTTACCACGGCGAGGCGTGGTTGTTGCATTCGCCTACGCGCTACTTGCCGCCCAAGCTGCGCGTGTTTATTGATTATCTGGTGGAGTGCATGGCGAAGGAGCCGACACTGCGCAGTCGGTAGAAATGGGGTTAAACATGTGGGAGGGGGCTTGCCCCCGATGGCGGTGTGTCAGTCACCGAATGTGTTGACTGATGCGCCGCTATCGGGGCATAGGCATCTACACAACTCTGTAGCGCTCAACCGTAACCACGATGCGAAGCGAGCCGCTCTTGCTCTTGATCTGCTTTTGATCTTGATCTCAGGCGCCCCGTTAAACCACGCTGGCCGAACGCAGGCTTGAATCCGTGGGTAACCCGGCAGGACGCCGGGTTAGCCGCACTGGGCCATGGATGGCCCATTGCGGCGGCCCACGGATTCAAGCCTGCGTTCGGGCACACCGAGCATTAGCGAGGTGCCGAGTGGTGGGGCAAGAGCCCTTTGGTTACTTTGGGGCTTTTCCAAAGTGACCCGCCGTCAGGGCGGAACCCTAAGTGGCCGTTACCGCAGAAACGGATATGTACTCGATCTGATCCGCCATCCTGGTCGGCCCAGAGGCCGCCATCGGGGGCAAGCCCCCTCCCACATTTGGACCTCGGAGCGCCAGGTAGATACGCGTTAGCTCCCTCGCCACAGGTGCGGTGTCGCACCAAAATTGTGTAGATACCTATGCTCATCGGGGGCAAGCCCCCTCCCACACAAGCCCCTGATAATCAGTGCTTGCTCTGGTCATCCGGCATGGCCAGCAGTTGCTTTTCCTGGTTCCAGTCGAACGGTTCGTCGTTCAGCTCGGCTTCATAGCGACGTTCTTCAAGGGCCTGGTACAGGTCCAGTTCTTCGTCGGGCATGAAATGCAGGCAATCACCGCCAAAGAACCACAGCAGATCGCGCGGCACCAGGTGGGCGATCTGCGGGTAGCGCAGGATGACCTGGCTCATCAGGTCCTGGCCCAGGTACTGGCTTTCGATGGGATCGACGGGCAGCAGGGCGCGCAGTTCGTCGAAACGTTCCAGAAACAGCGAATGGCTTTCCTCGGGTACCTGTTCGGCTTCGCCGACGGCAACCAGGATGCTACGCAGGTGGTCGAGCAAGGCGAGATGATCGGCAACGACGTTGGACACGAGATAAGTCCTCTAAAGCAAAAACGGGCGCGAGAGTATATGCCTCTCGCGCCCGTTTTTATATGACCGCCGGTATCAGCGGACTTTACCCTCAGCCTGCATCAGCTCGTCCTTGCTGAAATCATCCACGTCGATCACCTTGCGACGCGCCGCTTCGGCGTCGCGCAGGGTTTGCGCTTCGGCCGGTTGCAGCACGCCGGCGTGCAGCGCGGCGTCGATGGCGGACTCACCGGCAGTCGGTTTGACCTGTCCGCTCTTGAGCGCGGTGTGCAGTTTTTTCTGCAGGGGATGGCTGGCGCCGAGCAGGTCATAGGCGTGTTGCAGCGCGCCCACCGGATCTTCCGCCGATTGTGGGCGATAGCAGCCCGCCAGCAACTCTTCCAGGGTCGGGTCGCCCTTGGCGCGGCCGATCACGGCGGCAACCTCGGCATCCAATGCATCGGATGGCCCGGTATGACGACGCCCGAACGGGAACACGATCACCCGCAACAGGCAGCCCAGGATTTTATTCGGGAAGTTGCTCAGCAGTTCATCCAGCGCACGCTCGGATTGGCCAAGGCTTTCCTCCATGGCCCAGGCGAACAGCGGTTCCAGGTGGTCCGGCGAATCCAGGTCGTGGTAGCGCTTGAGCGCCGCCGAGGCCAGGTACATGTGGCTCAGCACATCACCCAGGCGCGCCGACAGGCGTTCGCGGCGTTTCAACTCGCCGCCCAGCAGCATCATGCTCAGGTCCGCGAGCAGGGCGAACGCGGCGGCCTGGCGGTTCAGCGCGCGGAAATAACCCTGGCTCAGACGGTTGCCCGGGGCCTTTTCGAAGTGACCGATGCCCAGGTTCAATACCAATGTACTGGCGGCGTTGCTCACGGCGAAACCGATATGTTGCATCAGCAGGCCATCGAACTCCTTCAACGCCTGGTCATGGTCTTCACGACCGGCCAGGGCCATTTCCTTGAGCACGAACGGATGGCAACGAATCGCACCCTGGCCGAAGATCATCAAGTTGCGCGAGAGGATATTCGCGCCTTCCACGGTGATGAAGATCGGCGCGCCTTGCCAGCTGCGGCCCAGGTAGTTGTTCGGGCCCATGATGATGCCCTTGCCGCCATGTACGTCCATGGCATGGCTGATGCACTCGCGGCCGCGTTCGGTGAGGTGGTACTTGAGGATCGCCGACAGCACCGAGGGTTTTTCGCCCAGGTCCACGGCATTGGCGGTGAGCATGCGAGCGCTGTCCATCAGCCAGGCGTTGCCGCCGATGCGTGCCAGGGCTTCCTGGATACCTTCGAAGGCTGACAGCGGCACGTTGAACTGTTCACGGACCTGCGCGTATTGGCCGGTCACCAGGCTGGTGAACTTGGCGGCGCCGGTGCCCACCGCAGGCAGGGAGATTGAACGACCCACGGACAGGCAGTTCATCAGCATCATCCAGCCCTTGCCGAGCATCTCCTGGCCACCGATGAGGAATTCCAGGGGAATGAAGACGTCCTTGCCCGAATTGGGGCCGTTCATGAACGCGGCGCCCAGGGGCAGGTGCCGGCGGCCGATTTCCACACCCGGGGTGTCGGTAGGGATCAGCGCAAGGCTGATGCCCAGGTCTTCTTCGTCGCCCAGCAGATGATCCGGGTCATGGGCCTTGAATGCCAGGCCGAGCAAGGTCGCGACCGGGCCGAGGGTGATGTAGCGCTTTTCCCAGTTCAGGCGCAGGCCGAGGGTTTCCTTGCCTTCCCACTCACCTTTGCAGATGACGCCGGTGTCGGGCATGGCGCCCGCATCGGAGCCGGCCAGCGGGCCGGTCAGGGCGAAACACGGAATATCGTCGCCACGCGCCAGGCGCGGCAGGTAGTGGTTGCGTTGTTCGTCGGTGCCGTAGTGCAACAGCAACTCGGCGGGGCCCAGGGAATTGGGCACCATCACGGTGGACGCCAGATCACCGCTGCGGGTGGCCAGTTTCATCGCGACCTGGGAGTGGGCATAGGCGGAGAAGCCCTTGCCGCCGTATTCCTTGGGAATGATCAGGGCGAAGAAACCATGAGTCTTGATGTGCTCCCAGGCCGCAGGGGGCAGGTCCATGGCCTGGCCGATTTCCCAGTCGCTGACCATGGCGCAGAGCTCTTCGGTGGGCCCGTCGATGAACGCCTGTTCTTCTTCAGTCAATTGCACCTTGGGGTAGGCCAGCAATTTGTCCCAGTCAGGACGCCCGCTGAACAGTTCGCCGTCCCACCACACGGTGCCCGCGTCGATCGCATCGCGCTCGGTTTCGGACATCGGCGGCAGGACTTTCTGGAACCAGCTGAACAGCGGCTTGGTGAAGTATTGGCGGCGCAGGTCGGGCAGCAACAGCGGCAGGGCCACGACGGCGATCAGCACCCAGAAAATCAGCAGCAGCCAACCCGGGGCATGGCTCCAGGCGCCCATCGCCAACAGGTAGACGGCGACCACACCCAGGGCAGGCAGGGGCGCAGTGCGCCGGTGTGCCAGGTAGGCAATGCCGACCACCAGAACCAGTATCCACAACAACAGCATATTCAATCCTCCGTGAAACCAGGGCGAAACCACCAGGGAGCTTAGACGGCGTCCGGCCAAGCGGGGTGATCAGGGTGTTACAAGTTTGTACTGGGGACAGCCATCAGTGCGCTATGTAGCTGAGTACCGCTTCATCGCCAGCCTCTTCATCAGTGACCGCCCTGTGGTGGTGGAGTTCGCCCCGAGACGTCGCGGAACCCATGGGGATTTATATGACCGGTCAGTCTTTGCCGTGCAATCGGTGAGACTGTGCGTTGCGCTGACTCAATGCCGGGCGCCATGCAGAGTGATTCAAGCCGCGCCTGAACCGGCGTATGCTGCGGCGTTCATCAAGCCATGTTCAACAACGATAAGGCGCGGTCATGCTGAAAATCTGGGGTCGTAAAAATTCATCAAACGTCAGGAAAGCACTGTGGTGCGCCGAGGAGCTCGGCCTGGACTATGAGGCAATTGATGCGGGCGGGGCGTTTGGTGTGGTCGACACCCCGCAATATCGGGCCTTGAACCCCAATGGCCGGGTGCCGATGATTGAAGATGGCGACTTTGTACTGTGGGAATCCAACACCATCGTGCGCTACCTGTGCGCCAAGCACGCGTCGGAATTTTACCCCAGTGACCTGCAAATCCGGGCCGGCGCCGAGAAGTGGATGGACTGGACCACCTCGACGCTCGCCGATCCATTCAAGGCAGTGTTCTGGGGCATCCTGCGTACACCCGCCGAAAAGCGCAACTGGGAAAGTATCAACGCCGGGCGCCAAGCCTGCATCGATGCGCTCGACACCGTAGAACAAGCCCTGGCTGCGCAACCCTACCTTAGCGGCCAGGCGTTCGGCATGGGCGATATCCCACTGGGCTGCTTCATCTACGCCTGGTTCGAAATGCCCATCGAACGCCCGTCAATGCCTAACCTGGAAGCCTGGTACCAGCGCCTGCAACAACGTCCGGCCTACCGCAAAGCGGTGATGACCGCGTTGACTTAATACACACTATTAATACGGGTGACTGTACTTGTGCAGCGCGGGCACGCACCATGCTCGCACCTCATCGCAGGTTGAACTACCTGCGGTGTGCCCTCATCTATTGTTTCTATTCTTTTCTTTGGTGCGTAATCAGATATGAGTTCCGCTCTGTCCATCCGGCAGCTAACCAAAACCTACGGCAACGGTTTCCAGGCCCTGAGTGGTATCGATCTGGACGTTGCTGAAGGTGACTTCTTCGCCTTGCTCGGCCCCAACGGTGCCGGCAAATCCACCACCATCGGTATCCTCTCGACCCTCGTCAACAAGACCAGCGGCACGGTGAATATTTTTGGTCATGACCTGGACAAGTCCCCGGCGGCGCTCAAGCGCTCGATCGGCGTGGTGCCCCAGGAATTCAATTTCAACCAGTTTGAAAAGACCTTCGACATCGTCGTGACGCAGGCCGGCTACTACGGCATCCCGATGAAAGTCGCCAAGGAGCGCGCCGAGCAATACCTGACCCAATTGGGCCTGTGGGACAAGCGTGACGTGCCTTCGCGCTCGTTGTCCGGAGGCATGAAGCGCCGCCTGATGATCGCCCGTGCGCTGGTGCATGAGCCGCGCCTGCTGATCCTCGACGAACCCACCGCGGGTGTGGACATCGAGTTGCGTCGTTCGATGTGGACCTTTCTCACCGAGCTGAACGAGAAGGGCATCACCATCATCCTCACCACGCACTATCTCGAGGAAGCTGAACAGCTGTGCCGCAATATCGGCATCATCGACCACGGCACCATTGTCGAGAACACCAGCATGCGTAACCTGCTGGGCCAGCTGCATGTGGAAACCTTCCTGCTCGACCTGAAGAACAATCTGTCGGCGCCGCCGCAACTGTTGGGCTACCCAAGCCGTCTGGTGGACAGCCACACGCTTGAAGTCCAGGTGGACAAAGCCATGGGCATCACTGCGCTGTTCAGCCAACTGGCGACTCAGAATATCGAGGTAACGAGCCTGCGTAACAAAACCAATCGCCTTGAGGAGTTGTTCGTGTCCCTGGTGGAGAAAAATCTGGCGAAGGTGGCGGTATGAGTTCCGAACTGCAACCCAACCTCGTCGCGCTGCAGACCATCGTCTACCGCGAGGTGAAGCGCTTTACCCGAATCTGGCCGCAGACCCTGCTGCCACCGGCGATCACCATGGTCCTGTACTTTGTGATCTTCGGAAACCTGATCGGTCGGCAGATCGGTGACATGGGTGGCTTCACCTACATGGAGTACATCGTGCCGGGCCTGATCATGATGTCGGTGATCACCAACTCCTACGGCAACGTGGTGTCAAGTTTCTTTGGCAGCAAATTCCAGCGCTCCATCGAAGAACTGATGGTTTCACCGGTGTCGCCGCACACGATCCTGATCGGCTACACGTTGGGCGGCGTGCTGCGCGGCTTGATGGTGGGCGTGATCGTGACCTTGCTGTCGTTGTTCTTTACCCACCTGCAAGTGCATCACCTGGGGGTCACCATTCTGGTGGTGGTACTGACGGCAACGATCTTCTCGCTGCTCGGCTTCATCAACGCGGTATTTGCGCGCAACTTCGATGATATTTCGATCATCCCGACGTTCGTGCTGACGCCGCTGACCTACCTGGGCGGGGTGTTCTACTCCATCACGTTGCTGCCGCCGTTCTGGCAGACCGTGTCCCTGGCCAACCCGGTGCTGCACATGGTCAACGCCTTCCGCTACGGCATTCTGGGAGTGTCGGATATCAAGATCAGCGTGGCGATCACCTTCATGATCGTTGCCACCATCGTCTTGTACGTCGGATGCGCGCGATTGCTCGTGAGCGGGCGTGGGATGCGTACGTAATACCGGTTAAAACGCGGTTGAAAATGTGGGAGGGGGCTTGCCCCCGATAGCGGTGTGTCAGTTGCAGATCAGCTGGCTGACACACTGCCATCGGGGGCAAGCCCCCTCCCACATTTGCTTTGTGCAAGGCTTTAGTTTGTCAGTGCCAGGTCGATCAGGGCATGCAGCTCTTCGACGCTCAGGGGCTCTGTCGAAAACAGAATACGAAACACCGTGGGCGCCGCGAGCAGGTTGATCAGGCGGTCCACGCTGGGGGCTGCCTGCTCCGGGTAACGATCGACAATGACCTGCAATTGCCCGCTCAAGATACTCACGCAATACCCCGGCGTCAGGCTGCACTGCACGTCGCGCATCATGTTGCGCCCGGGCTCCGAACTCATTTCGTCCAGGTATTGCTCAGCCCAGGCCAGCAGGTCGCCGCGCAGGCTGCCGGTAGTGGCCGGCTCGGTGTCCGGGCGCATGCGTGCCAGGGCTACGTCAGCCAGCACGGCGGAGAGGTCGCCCCAGCGACGGTATATGGTCGAGGGGGTGACGCCCGCGCGTGTCGCAATCATCGGTACGGTGATGGTGGCGCGTTCATGGGCCTGCAGCAGTTCGCGGACGGCCGAATGCACCGATTCTTGTACCCGGGCACTACGGCCCCCCGGGCGAAGGCCTTCTTTGATCGCCATGGATAAAACCTTAACACAAAGAATTTGCTTTAAGCGTCGACGGGTAGCACACTTCACAAAAGCAAAATATTAGCTTTAGCGGAGCGTGCCTATGTCAAGCAAGCCTATGTCCAGCAAGCCTATGCCCAGCAACCTGTCTCAACGTTCCAGCCTGACATTCCTGGTCATCACCGTACTGACCTTTCTCGCCGCCTCCAGCGCGCCGACGCCCCTGTATCAGGTGTATCAGGACAACCTGCATTTCTCCGCAGCGATGCTGACGCTGATCTTTGCCGTGTATGCCGTGAGCCTGCTGGCGGCGCTGCTGACGGTGGGCTCGCTGTCGGATTATGTCGGGCGCAAGCCGGTGATTTTCGTCGCGTTGGTCCTGAATATCGTGGCGATGCTGCTGTTTATCAACGCCGACAGCACCGCGTGCTTGATTGCCGCGCGCGCGCTGCAAGGTTTCGCCACCGGGACGGCGACGGCAGTCCTGGGTGCGACGTTGCTTGACACCGACCGCCTGCGCGGGCCGATGCTCAACAGCCTCGCGCCCATGCTGGGAATGGCCAGTGGCGGCCTGGGCAGCGGTTTGTTGGTGGAATACGCACCGTGGCCGACCCAACTGATCTACTTTGCCCTGCTCGGATTGATGATGCTTCAGGCGTTGTATGTCTGGCGCTTGCCGGAAACCGTCAGCCGCATTCCGGGGGCCTTGAAGTCCCTGGCGCCGACTCTGCATGTACCGAAGCAGGCACGCCGTGCCCTGGCCTTGGCCATGCCGCTGAATGTGGCGGTATGGGCGTTGGGAGGGTTCTTTTCATCCCTGGCGCCCTCCCTGGTGCGGGCCGCGACGGGGTCGACGTCGCACCTGATCGGCGGTGGCCTGGTGGCGGTGATCACCCTCAGTGGCGCGGTGATGATCTACAGCCTGCGCGAGCACCCTGCGGACAAGGTCATGCGGCTGTCGGCGGTGCTGCTGGCGACCGGCGTGGCGCTGTTGCTGGTGGCTGTGCAAAGTGCCAGCCTGTGGCTGTTCTTTGCGGCCAGTGTGGTTGCCGGCCTGGGTTTCGGCGGCGGGTTCATGGGCAGTGTGCGCAGCATCGTAGGGTTGGCGCTGCCTCACGAGCGAGCGGGGTTGATGTCGGCGTTCTATGTATTGAGTTACCTGGCGTTCTGCCTGCCGGCGCTGTTGGCCGGTAACCTGAGTCGCGAATTCGGTTTGATCGCGACCACGGATGCGTACGGCGCGCTGATTATTCTGCTCGCCGTGGGTGCCTTGGCCGGACTGGCATGGCAGCGCACGCCAGTGCCGAACATCTGTAAAACAGATAACTGTTAGAGATATTACCCGTTATATAGATATTCGATACGCTTCTATGATGGCTGCAACCTCATGCGAGGAAGAGGATTGCCATCATGACCTGCTCGACAAGCATCAGCTATAAACCCTTCAGCCACCTGACCCGTCCCCGGGAAGTGATTCGCCAGTTCACCCCGAACTGGTTTGCCGCGACCATGGGGACCGGCGTGCTGGCGCTGGCCCTGGCGCAACTGCCGGTCAATCTGCCTGGTTTGCGTGCGGTCGCCGAAGGCCTGTGGATGTTCACCATCGGCCTGTTCGTCTTGTTCAGCGTGCTGTATGGCGCACGTTGGCTGATGTTTTTCCACGAGGCGCGCCGGATTTTCGGGCATTCCACGGTCTCGATGTTTTTCGGCACCATCCCCATGGGTCTGGCCACCATTCTGAATGGTTTGCTGCTGTTCGGCCTGCCGCGCTGGGGCAGTGCTGTGATTCCCCTGGCCGAAGCCCTGTGGTGGCTGGACGTGGCCATGGCGTTGGCCTGCGGTGTGTTGATTCCGTTCATGATGTTCACCCGCCAGGAACACAGCATCGACCAGATGACTGCGGTGTGGTTGCTGCCGGTGGTGGCCGCCGAAGTCGCCGCCGCCAGCGGTGGCCTGCTGGCGCCGCACCTGGCCGATGCCCATGGGCAACTGGTGATGCTGGTGACCAGTTACGTACTCTGGGCGTTCTCGCTGCCGGTCGCCTTCAGCATCCTGACCATCCTGATGCTGCGCATGGCCCTGCATAAACTGCCCCACGCCAATATGGCGGCCTCGAGCTGGCTGGCGCTGGGCCCCATCGGTACAGGTGCCCTGGGCATGTTGCTGCTGGGCGGCGATGCGCCGGCGATCTTTGCCGCCAATGGCTTGCCGGGAGTCGGCGAAATGGCCAACGGGCTCGGCCTGGTGGCCGGCATCACTCTGTGGGGCTTCGGCTTGTGGTGGATGTTGATGGCGGTGTTGATCACCCTGCGTTACCTGCGCGGCGGTATTCCGTTCAACCTGGGCTGGTGGGGCTTTACCTTTCCGCTGGGGGTTTACGCGCTGGCCACGCTCAAGCTTGCCAGCGTGCTGCACCTGGGGTTCTTCAGCGTATTGGGCAGTGTGCTAGTGGTGGCTCTGGCGCTGATGTGGCTGATCGTAGCCACGCGCACGGTGCAGGGAGCCTACAAAGGCGAGCTTTTTGTTTCGCCATGCATTGCGGGGCTAGCGAATAAGTAAGCGGGATTAGGTAAAGTCGTGGCCTGACTAATAACAGGCCACGCAGGAACACGGACGATGAGCCACCCCTCACAATTCACCTTGCTGCGCACACGGCGTTTCCTGCCGTTTTTCATCACCCAGCTTTTGGGCGCTTTCAACGACAACATCTTCAAGCAATCGCTGATTCTGGCGATTCTCTACAAGCTCAGCATTGAGGGCGACCGTTCCATCTGGGTCAACCTGTGCGCCTTGCTGTTCATCCTGCCGTTCTTCCTGTTCTCGGCGCTGGCCGGGCAGTTTGGCGAGAAATTCAACAAGGACGCGTTGATCCGCGCGATCAAGCTCGGTGAAATCGTGATCATGGCCGTGGGCGCCACCGGTTTTCTCTTCAATCACCTGGAATTGATGCTGTTGGCACTGTTCGCCATGGGCACCCACTCGGCGCTGTTCGGCCCGGTGAAATATTCGATCATGCCCCAGGCCCTGCATGACGATGAGTTGGTCGGCGGCAACGGCCTGGTGGAAATGGGCACGTTCCTGGCGATTCTTGCCGGCACCATCGGCGCGGGCATCATGATGTCGTCCACCCATTACGCGCCGGTAGTGGCCGTGGCGATTGTCGGCGTGGCGGTGCTGGGGTACCTGGCCAGCCGCAGCATTCCACGGGCGGCGGCCTCCACGCCGCAATTGCGCCTGGACTGGAATATCTTCACCCAATCCTGGGCCACGTTGCGCATGGGCCTGGGACAGACCCCGGCGGTGTCGCGGTCCATCGTCGGCAATTCATGGTTCTGGTTCGTCGGCGCGATCTACCTGACGCAGATTCCGGCCTACGCCAAGGAATGGCTGTATGGCGATGAAACCGTCGTGACCCTGATCCTCACCGTGTTCTCGGTGGGGATCGCCCTGGGCTCGATGCTCTGCGAAAAGCTCTCGGGACGTAAAGTGGAGATCGGCCTGGTGCCGTTCGGCTCGTTCGGCCTGACGGTGTTCGGCCTGCTGCTGTGGTGGCACTCCGGCGGCTTCCCCCAGAATATCCAGGCCAACGACTGGCTGGCGGTGCTCGGCTACGGGCAGGCCTGGTGGGTGTTGTTCGATATCCTCGGCCTGGGCGTGTTCGGCGGCTTTTACATCGTGCCGCTGTACGCGCTGATCCAGTCGCGCACCGCCGAAAACGAGCGTGCGCGCGTGATCGCGGCCAACAACATTCTCAATGCACTGTTCATGGTGGTGTCGGCCATCGTGTCGATCCTGCTGCTGAGCGTGGCCAAGCTGTCGATCCCCGAGTTGTTCCTGGTGGTGTCGCTGCTCAACATCGCGGTCAATACCTACATCTTCAAGATCGTGCCCGAGTTCACCATGCGCTTCATGATCTGGCTGCTCAGCCATTCCATGTACCGCGTCGAGCACCGCAATCTGGAACGGATTCCGGATGAAGGCGCGGCCTTGCTCGTTTGCAACCATGTGTCGTTTGTCGATGCGCTGCTGATTGGTGGCGCAGTGCGTCGGCCGATTCGTTTTGTCATGTACTACAAAATCTACCGTTTGCCGGTGCTCAACTTTATCTTCCGCACCGCCGGAGCGATTCCGATTGCCGGGCGTCACGAGGACATCCAGATATACGAAAAGGCCTTCGCGCGGATTGCCGAGTACCTGAGGGATGGCGAGCTGGTGTGCATCTTCCCGGAAGGCAAGTTGACCGGGGATGGCCAGATGAATGAGTTTCGCGGTGGCGTGACGCGCATTCTGGAAGAGACGCCGGTGCCGGTGATTCCGCTGGCGTTGCAGGGGCTGTGGGGCAGTTTTTTCAGTCGCGATCCGAACAAGGGGTTCTTTCATCGGATCTGGTCGCGGGTGGTGCTGGTGGCGGGGGAGCCTGTTCGTACAGAGGACGCGACGCCTGCGCAGTTGCAGGCTGTGGTCGGTGTTCTGCGGGGGAGTGTCAGGTAGTTCTGTGCTGGAGGGACTGGCCTCATCGGGGGCAGGCCCCCTCCCACTTTTGATTTGTGAACGCATTCAAAATGTGGGAGGGGGCTTGCCCCCGATGGCGGTAGCGGCCTACGCGCTGATCTTGAGCCCAATCAGCCCGCAAATGATCAACGCCACGCTGGCCAACCGAAACAACGCCATGGACTCCCCAAACAGAATAATCCCGGCGATCACCGTGCCCACCGCACCAACGCCGGTCCATACGGCGTAGGCGGTGCCCAGCGGCAGTTCCTTCACCGCCAGCCCCAGCAGGCCAAGGCTGATGGCCATGGCGGCGACAGTGAGTACGGTGGGCAGGGGCTTGCTGAAGCCGTCGGTGTACTTCAGGCCGACGGCCCAGCCGACTTCAAACAACCCGGCGAAAAACAGAATGATCCAGGACATGATGACCTCGCTTCTTCAGGCGGGGTCGTCCCCGGAGTCAACGCGCATTGGCGTCGCGGGGTCGTCCCCGCGAGGTGCCAAGAGTGCCGAACATGGGCCGGTCGATCAAGTGGGCGGGGTATTCTCCAGCGCGCGGCGATCTTCCTTCTCGCTCATGCGTCGAAAGTAAGTCGAGAGCAACGCCCCGGAAATATTGTGCCAGACGCTGAACAGCGCACTGGGCACCGCCGCCAGTGGCGAGAAGTGCGCACTGGCCAACGCGGCGCCGAGCCCGGAGTTCTGCATGCCCACTTCCAGCGCCAACGACTTGCGTTGCGCCAATGGCAACTTGAACAGGCGCCCGGTGAAGTAGCCGAGCAGGTAGCCGAAGCTGTTGTGCAGCATCACCACGGCCATGATCAACAGGCCCGACTCGGCAATCTTCGCCTGACTGGCGGCGACCACGGCAGCCACGATGATCACAATGCTGACCACCGAGACCAGTGGCAGCACATCGACCGCATGACGAACCCGATCACCCAGCAAGCGTTGCGCGACTACGCCGAGCACGATTGGCAGCAGCACCACTTGCAGGATCGACCAGAACAGCTCCATGAACGACACCGGCAGCCAGGCCGAGGCCAGCAGCCAGATCAGCGCCGGGGTGAGCAGCGGGGCGAGGAGGGTGGTGACGGCGGCGATGGCCACCGACAGTGCCAGGTCGCCACGGGCCAGCCAGGTCATTACGTTGGATGACGTACCGCTTGGGCAGCAGCCCACCAGAATCACGCCAACGGCAATTTCCGGCGGCAGGTGAAAGACCTGGCACAACAACCACGCCACGCCGGGCATGATCACAAAATGCGCGACCACGCCCAGGGCGACGCGCCACGGATGGCGGGCGACCTCGGCGAAGTCTTCGAGTTTCAAGGTCAGGCCCATGCCGAACATCACCAGGCCCAGCAGTGGGACGATGGCGCTTTTCAGGCCGAGGAACCAGCTGGGTTGGAGAAATGCGACGACGGCAAAGATCAACACCCAGTAGGCGAAGGTATTGCCGACGAAGCGGCTCAAGGCGGCGAGTGCGCGCATGGAGGGTGTCCTTTCTTGTTCGATTTTTGAATTGGCAATGCAATCAAAAGTGGGAGGGGGCTTGCCCCCGATGGCGGTGTATCAGCTAATGGATTTTTGCCTGATACACCGCTATCGGGAGCAAGCCCCCTCCCACATTTTGACTTTCACATGGCTTAGATGCCTTGTGGGGTCTCTTCACCGCCGAGTGCTTCCACCAACGCCGGCAGGAATTCGCCGAAGGTCAGCATCATCAGGGTAAAGCTGGCGTCCAATTGGCCCAGGGCTTCGTCGCCGCCGTCCTGTTCGGCCTGGTCCTGCAGCAAGTCTTCGAACTTCAGGCGCTTGACGGTCATCTTGTCGTCGAGCATGAAGGACAGCTTGTCCTGCCAGGCCAGGGACAATTGGGTCACGACTTTGCCGGTGGTCAGGTGTAGCTGGATTTCTTCGCCGGTCAGGTCCTGGCGCTTGCAGCGCACGATCCCGCCGTCTTCGTGGGTGTCGCGTAGTTCGCATTCGTCGAGCACGAAGAAGTCGGCCGCCGGTTTCTGGGTGGTGACCCAGTCGGTCATGATCGCCGTCGGTGCGGTTTTTACGGTCAGTGGGCGCACCGGCAGGGTGCCGATCACTTCGCGCAGGGTGGAGAGCAAGTCTTCTGCGCGTTTCGGGCTGGCCGAGTTCACCAGGATCAGACCCTGTTTAGGCGCGATGGCGGCGAAGGTCGACGAGCGACGAATAAAGGCGCGTGGCAGGAAAGCCTGGATGATTTCATCCTTGATCTGGTCGCGTTCCTTTTTATAGACCTTGCGCATTTGCTCGGCCTCGATCTCCTCAACCTTCTCTTTAACCGCGTCGCGTACCACGCTGCCCGGCAGGATGCGTTCTTCCTTGCGCGCGGCGATCAGCAGGAAATCCCCGCTGACGTGGACCAGGGGCGCGTCTTCACCTTTACCAAAGGGTGCAACGAAACCGTAGGTGGTCAGTTCCTGGCTTGCACACGGGCGCGCCAGTTTGGTGGCCATGGCCGCTTCCAACGCCTCGGCATCAACAGGCAGATCTTGGGTCAGGCGATAGATAAGCAGGTTCTTGAACCACATGGGGTGAGTCTCTCCTCTATACAAAGGGGGGCATTATTCTCTTGATCACGCCGCAGGCCAACCCTGCGTAAGCCATTGGAAGGGCTGAAAAAAAAGATTTAAGAAAGTGCTTGCCAGACCTGGGAGCGCTCCGTAGAATGCGCGCCACACCGAAACGAAGGGTGATTAGCTCAGCTGGGAGAGCATCTGCCTTACAAGCAGAGGGTCGGCGGTTCGATCCCGTCATCACCCACCATTCGCTTCATGTGTTACGCGCAGCGGTAGTTCAGTCGGTTAGAATACCGGCCTGTCACGCCGGGGGTCGCGGGTTCGAGTCCCGTCCGCTGCGCCATATTCGGTAACCTGGAATGCTGAACGCCAGGTCACCACGGAAAGCCCGCTCATTGAGCGGGCTTTTTATTGCCCGCAATATGGCGAAAAATCGTGCGGTAAACTTTTTTTAAATAAAGTGCATTTAAATCAAGACATTACGGTTTTTTGGTGTATGATGCGCCCACACCGAAACGAAGGGTGATTAGCTCAGCTGGGAGAGCATCTGCCTTACAAGCAGAGGGTCGGCGGTTCGATCCCGTCATCACCCACCATTCGCTTTATGTGTTACGCGCAGCGGTAGTTCAGTCGGTTAGAATACCGGCCTGTCACGCCGGGGGTCGCGGGTTCGAGTCCCGTCCGCTGCGCCATATTCGGCAACCTGGAACACTGAACGCCAGGTCGCCACAAGAAGCCCGCTCATAGAGCGGGCTTTTTTTCGTCTGCACTATTGTGCTGCAATTGCATCTCCAGCCACGGTTTCTAGTCAGATAATCAAGTTGCGCCGCCAGAGCAGCAGCGAATGCTGCTCTGGCGTGACGCAGCTCAACCGATTTGACTCGCCGACTCCACCGCCGTTTCAGGCTTCCTGCTACGTGTCAGCTGATAAGCAATGGCCAGCCATATGAACCATCCGGGCATGACCATCAAGGCAACGCGGGTGTCAGGTCTCAATGCCAGCAGGCAGAGAACGAAGCCCATGAACGCCAGTGAGAGCACTGCCATTGGGACGCCGCCCGGCATCTTGTAGGCAGATTTAGCGTGAAGCTCAGGGCGCTTTTTGCTATAGGCAATGTAGGACGCGAGGATGGTCGACCAGGTGAATATCACCAGAATCGCTGACACCGTGGAAACGATGGTGAATGCGGTCATGACTTCTGGAACGATGAACAGCACAAGTACACCCACCAGCATCAACAATGTCGTGAAGGCCAGGCTCAGCAGAGGCACGCTATTGCCCGATAGCCGCCGAAAAATACCCGGAGCATTGTCTTGATTGGCCAGCCCGAACAGCATACGGCTGGATGAGAATACGCCACTGTTGGCCGAGGAAGCGGCGGATGTCAGGACCACGAAGTTAACGATGCCGGCTGCTGCGGGAAAGCCTGCGACGAGGAACAGTTCGACAAAAGGACTTTTCACAGGTGAAACCTGCTGCCAGGACGTCACGGCAATAATGCAGCCCAATGCCAACACGTAGAACAGGATGATTCGCAGCGGAATCGAGTTGATTGCCTTGGGTAGGGTCTTCTCCGGAGATCGGGTTTCTGCCGCCGCGGTGCCGATCAGTTCGGTGCCGGCAAATGAGAATATCGCCATCTGAAAACCGGCGAAAAAACCCAGCAAGCCATTAGGAAATGCCGCCTGTTTATCCACCAGGTGACCCAGGGACGCGGTAACGCCACTGGGGGATACGAACGAGCTGGCAATCATCACGAGGCTGACGCCAATAAGCGTTACGACGGCGATGATCTTGATGATCGCGAACCAGAATTCGACCTCACCGAAAAGCCTGACCGTCAGCACGTTCAAGGCAAACAGGGTCGCCAGCATCCCGATAGCCGGTATCCAGGCAGGCAGTTGGGGGAACCAGTACTGGAAAAAGCCGCCCACGACAACGGCATCGCCGATCACTGCAACGCTCCAGCTCAGCCAATACGACCAACCGAGAAAAAATGCGGCGCGAGGCCCCAGGTAGGCGCCGGCGAAATCCGCAAAGGTCTTGAAATTCAAATTCGATAGCAGCATTTCGCCCATGGCGCGCATGACGAAATAAACGAACAGGCCAATGATCATGTAGATGAGGATGATCGAGGTGCCGGAGAGGGCGATGATCTTTCCGGAGCCCATGAACAAACCCGTGCCAATGGCTCCGCCCATGGCCATTAACTGGATGTGACGATTGCTGAGCGTGCGCTGCAGCGCAGGCTGCTCAGCCCGCTCGGATGAATTCGATTTCATTTCAAAACCTCTTGATCTTATGTTTTTGAGTTTTGGCAGAAAAATGGGTATCCAGCGCCACTGTCAGGATGCAATGGCGGGTGACGGTGTTGTTTTATTGGGGCAGTGACGGCCCGCTGCAGATGCCTTGGGGCGTCACTCGCAGATCAACTGGCCGTGCGCAGAGGGGCGGCTTTGGTTGGTTGCTGATCAAGCATCTGGAACAGGTTTTTTATATTTTCAGGCGTGGGTACCAGGTGGATGTGGCGGCCGACTTGATGTTCGTGCGCCATCACCTGCAGGTAGCGAAGCGATGAGAAATCCTCGAGGGCAAAGCCCACTGAATCGAATACCGTCACCTGTTCATTGTTCTCGCGTCCCTGGACGTCGCCTTGCGCAATCCGGAAAAACTCGATGACGGGTGAGTCGGCCTCCAGTTGCTGAATATCACCTTCAATCCGCGTTTGAGGTTCAAACTCCACGATGACCCGAGCGTTGCGCAGGATGTCGGCGTGCAGTTCGGTCTTGCCCGGGCAGTCGCCGCCGACGGCATTGATATGCATACCGGGCTCAATCATCTCGGACGTCAGGATCGTCGCGTAGGCCTTGTCGGCGGTAACGGTGGTGACAATGTGCGCGCCCTTGACCGCCTCCTGTATGGAGTCGGCGTGAATCACTTTGATCGTCGGGAAAGCCGCCAGGTTGCGCAGCAGCTTGAGTGAGGCGTCGCGATCAATATCGAAGATGCGAATTTCATTGATGCCCAGCATTTCGTGGAAGGCCAGCGCCTGAAACTCGCTCTGAGCACCATTGCCAATGAGCGCCATCGAGGTTGCCCCAGGACGGGCAAGCGCACGCGCGACCAGTGCCGAGGTTGCCGCGGTGCGCACAGCAGTGGTCAGTGTCAGCTCGCTGAGCAGGGTTGGATAGCCACTGTGGACATCGGCCAGCAGACCGAATGCCATCACCGTCAGCAGGTTCTGCTGACCATTGTCCGGGTGGCCATTCACGTACTTGAAGGAGTACTGCTTGCCATCGTCGGTAGGCATCAGCTCGATCACACCATTTGCGGAGTGATTGGCCGTGCGCGGCGACTTGTCAAACTGCGCCCAGCGTAAATAGTCTGCTTCGATGTAGGTGGCCATCTCACGGATTGCCCGGCGGATACCAATCTTGGCGAACAGGCGTGCGGCATCATCGACATCCAGGAAGAGCGTCATTTTTTATTCTCCAATCTATCCAGTTACGCGTTGTAGAGTCAGGGGGATCAGGCGCGTTTGCTCTCGAAGCCATGCAGTACGTTCACCGCATTGATGCCGATTTCATCGACCATGTAGCCGCCTTCCATCACGAAGAGGGTGGGGCAACCCACACTCGCTATCAGCTCGCCGATCCCGATGAAGTCCTCGCTTTCCAAAAGGAAGTGACTGATCGGGTCGTCCTTGAAAGTGTCGACGCCCAGTGAGATCACCAGTACTTCCGGCGCGAACTGCTGAAGTTTTCCGCAGGCATGAAGCAGGGCGTCGCGGTAGCGTTCCCAGGCGGTGTTTTTCGGCAATGGATAGTTGAGGTTGAACCCTTCGCCGTGGCCGGCGCCGATTTCATCGCTGAACCCCGAATAGTAGGGATAGGACACGGCCGGTTCGCCATGCAGCGAGATGAACATCACGTCATTGCGCGGATAAAAAATGTTCTGGGTACCGTTGCCGTGATGAAAATCGACGTCGAGTACCGCGACACGTTTGGCGCCCTGAGTGATTGCCTGCTGTGCAGCAATGGCCGCATTGTTGAGATAGCAGTAGCCCCCCATATATTCACGCGCCGCGTGATGGCCCGGCGGACGACACAGGGCAAAGGCGCTGTCGTGGCCTTCGTCGATAAGTGCCAGCCCCGTCAGGGCGATATCGGCACTGGTCTTGACGGCCTGCCAGGTCGTGGCGGTGATTGGCGAGCCGGCATCCATTGCGAAGAAACCGAGTTTGCCGTCAATGAACGTCGGCACTTGATCGTTGGCCAAGTCACGTACAGGCCATACCAGTGGCAGGGCATCATGGGTGCGTCCTGTGGCGCACCACTGCGACCAGGCGCTTTCCAGGAAGCTCACGTAACGCTCGCTGTGGGCGTTGACGTAACACGAGCGGTCAAACACGCGCGGTTCGACTATCCGGCCAAGGCCTGTTTGCTTGACACGGTTGTAAACGGTGTCGGCCCGACTGGGCTGCTCAAACGACGGCTTGAGCACGCCATCCTTCAACTCGGTGCCATGGTGCAGACGGTGGGAATCACTGAAAACTGTAAACATTCTGCGCATCCGTTAATGTGAGCCAGTGCAAATATTCTGTTCTGGTCGGGACGCGATTTCTTTGCTTTGTCTTCGTGCTTAAGGATATTTATCGGGCGATTTAACTCAGGAACAGCGTAATGAAGAAAAATATATCCAGGCGCATCAGCCTCGACGAGACCGATCTGGCCATTCTTGAGTTGTTGCAGGAGGACGCGAGCATTTCCAATGCCGAACTCAGTGAGCGGCTTTCATTGAGCCTCACGCCTTGCTGGCGACGGCGCAAGAGAATGGAAGAGGCGGGCGTGATCAAGGGTTATCAGGCAACGCTGGATCGAAGAATGCTCGGGCTGGATATCATGGCGTTCGTGCACATCCGCTTTTCCACCCATGCCGATCATGCGCCGGACGCCTTCGAGGCAGTGATTGCACAATTGCCGCAAGTATTGGCCTGCCACAAAATCACCGGAGACGCCGATTACGTGCTTCAAGTGTTGGCAGAGGATCTCGACAGCTATAGCGACTTTATCGAGCAAGTGCTGAGGCGCCAGGTCGGTATTGCGTCTATTCAGTCGAGTCTGGCGTTGCGTGAAATCAAGACCGGTAGTCGCATTGCCATACCCAAATTGAGCAAGGGTTAATCGGGATGGGCACCGCACTACGCTCGGTGTGCAGTAGAGCAATCGGGGAAATTGAAGGCAAAGGCAGCGTTCGGTTCGCGTCACATTGCAACGGGAGGGGCGTCATGCAGCACCTGGATCACTTATCCTTGCACTTGTTCATTCTGGTCTGTGAAGAGGGCACGATTGCACGCGCCGGCGAGCGGGTATTCATTAGCCGATCGCCTGGGTCACCAGCGCAAATTCGGTGACCCCGGCGCTTGATTGGGGCGGTATCCCCCGCACCATGCGTGGCGCGTTATCTACGCACGGCAGCCCGAGGTTCTCCAGCCAGTCGGCCAACCCGCATGCGCTGGGAATATCGAAGCGCACGAACGCGCCCGGGATCAACCGAAGAAGGTGAGTGATCAAGTGTCGGGCCTGCTCCGGGTGGTGCGCGACGACGGGGCCAATGAGGTGGCCGCGACCAAATTCGCGGAGCATGGCGCACCCCTGCAGGTGCCCCTCTACCTCGATGCCCACCACATGCTCGGCCGTCGGCAGCAGGTCGTTGAGTACCTCGGTGCGGTCCAGGCCGCTGCCGGCGTTGGCCAGTTCGATCACCTTCGGGTAGTCGGCCCGGTTCACTACGCGACATAGCGCGTGGCGGCTCGCGGGCAAGGGCTCCGGCATCTGCGGCACGCCCTGATGTTGCTGAATCCGTGCAAATTCAACGAATCCCATGCTGGCGTACAGCGGCGCGCCTGACTCGGTGGCATTGAGGATCGGCGTGCGTGGGCCCACGGCGTCCAGGCACAGATTCATCAAGCGCCGTCCGATGCCTTTGCTCCGGTGCTGATGACTGACGATCACCAGGCCGATGGACGAATAGGCCCCCTGATGACAGGCGAATGCGATGCCTGCCAAGACACCGTCCTGTTCGGCGACGAAGCCTTCGGAGATACGCTGCACCATCGCCCAGTCCTCCTCGCGATGAGGCCATTCAAGGTGCACGGAGAGTGCATGGGCGGCGGGCAGGTCGGCGGCGGTTGCCGGGCGATACAGGTAAGCGGGACTCACATCGGTTTCCTCTGCTGGCATGCAGGCACTGCGCCTACGGCGCGTTGCGGCTGTGGCGGTAATCGCTGACCGCTTCGTACACCGCCTTGCGCAGGCGGTTGATCCCGCCGATAGGGCGGTGTTCTGCCACGCCGAACCAGGGGTTGAATGACTGGTTGTCGCAGGCGAGATTCAGCGCGGGCGTGTCGAAGTCCTGCGCCGGGACCCGCACCCTGGCCACGGTTTCAAAAGGCGCGTCGCTTTCCTTCCATTCGATGCTGGTGTCTTCGATGGGCATGAATGTCTGCGGGTTCTGTCGCTGGATCTGCAACACGAAGCATGCCGGCACGCGGTCGGTGGACAGTTGTTGATTGAGCGCGCTGCGCAGGAAGTTCGGCAGGTCCTGGTTCTGTTTGGGCAATGTGTATTCAGGACAGCTTTGCAGGTCGGGGGCGACGCGGAACTTGGCGTTGGCCGCACCGAACTTGTAGGGCGAAACCGAGAAGTAGGTGGTCTGCGTCGGGCTGGCCGGGGCAGGGGCGAGGGTGGCCAGGGCGATGAACAGGTGGCGTATCTGCCAGGTGCGCGGGTCGGCCTTGGGGAAGAACGCCAGCACTTTTTTGCCATCCGCCTGGGCACCGATGTTCTGCGCATATTCGGCCACATCGCTGACAAAGAAGTTCGGGTGGCTGAACATCACGAAGTCCTGCTCGGTGCGCGCTTGCTGATCGGCCATCAGCTGTTTGCCGGGTACGTCCAGCAGCTTGATGGCCATGCCGCGGGCATCGCGGATGCTGTCGAATTGCGGGTAGGCATTGCCGTTGGACAGCCGCATCATCGCCTGCCAGGTTTTACCCGGCGTTGCGAACACGCCCTGGCGCAGCGCCGGATCGAGGTCGGCGAGCACGCTGACTTCGGCCTTCACACAACCATGGGCCTTGGCGTGGGCATCGCGCAGGTAGCGCGTGCCCTCGCGGTGCTGGTCGACGATGCGCACGGCGGTCTGGATGATGCCCTGGGTCATGGCGGCTTCGCCGGGCGGAATCTGCTCATCCGGCGACACCGGGCCGCTGTGCTGCCAGGCGTACCAGGCGCTGGCGCCGAGCCAACCGAGCAGGCCCAGACCCACCAGCCACAGCAGGGTTTTGCCGAGAAACCCGCCGATGCGCAGCCAGAGGCGGGCGAGCAGGGAGGGGCGGTCATAGGGGGATCGAATCATCATGGCAGTTGTTGCTCCAGCGGGCTGCCCAGCACTTTGAGATATTCCAGCAGCGCCCAGCGTTCCTGTGGCAGCAAGCCACGGCCGATGACGCCGTTGCCACGCTGGCCGGCACGGAATTCGTGGCCGCTGTTGTGGTTGCCGGTGATTTTGGTATCGAACACAAAGGCATTCTTGAACGCGCCGGTCTCAAAGCCGAGATGGCGCGGATCATAGTTGAAGGTGCCTTTATAGAAGGTGGTGCTGCGCTCGTCCTGGGGCGAGAGCAACTGGTAGATCGTCGGCACCGAACCGTTATGCAGGAACGGCGGCGTTGCCCAGACGCCAGCCAGTGGCCGCGCTTTGTAGGCGCGCAACTCGCGCACACCGATGGGCAGGCCGTACCCGTCCAGGCGCGGGCGTTCGGCCGGGGTCACGCCGGCGGCGCGGTAAGCGTGGTCCTCGACGAACGCGGTGACGTAGGCCAGGCCCTTGGCCACGGACATCTTTTTCAGGTCCAGTGGCTCGGTGGGCGTGGGGTGCAGTTGGACGTTGAGCCCGGCCAGCTCCGCCGGGTCCCATTGCAGGGCACTGAGGTCGTAGCGCTGGTCGGCGATGTTGTTGGCGGTGCCGGGGTCGGTGCCGATGTAGTCCACCGGCAGCATCTTCAGTTGCTGCACCGGCCGGCCGCCTTCTTGCGTGACGGTGGGCACGTGACAGCCGGCGCAGTTCTCGGCGAACAATGCGCGGCCCTGGGCGGCAAGGGGCTTGTCGATGGCGCCGAACAGGTCTTCGGGCCAGGTGGGTGGCTTGAGACGTTGCAAGGTCTCTTCGATCAGGTTCAGGTCGCGCACGCGTACGCTGGAAGGATAGCGCGCATCGCCCTGCAGGGGCTGGCCGGCGCTGTCGAAGAAGTCCAGGGTCGCGCCGACGCCGAGGGCTTCACCGATGTTGCGGGCCATGGGCTGCTGGGCCGAACCGTTCCATTGCACCCAGTCGAAGGTCCATATATCCCACAATTGCGGGTAGTCCACCGGCGCGTTGGCGATGCGATAGTTCTGCGGGGAAATGGCATCGCCAAAGCTGGCATTGGCGATGCGGCCGAAGGCGTCGGTGCGGCCCGGCCCTTCTTCGGTGGGGTATAGGCCACGGTGGGTATCGTTCCAGGCAACCTTGAGGAAGCGGTTCAGCGACTGCTTGAAGTCCTGGCGCAGTTGGCTGTGCTCGGCGTCGTAGCGCTCCCCCAGGACCTGGCGGGCGAAGCGCTCGAATTTCCACGGGTTGTAATAAGTCGCCGCAAGGCTGGCGACCAGCGCCTGGCCGAAGCTGCCGCCGCGCAAGGTCGGCACGCTCGACGGCAGTACATGCTGGGCGGAGCCGCCATCGATACGCAGGGCCTGGCCTTTGAAGTGCAGCTCGCCGGTGTGGCAGGCGGCGCAGGTGATATCCAGGTATTCAACGTTGCTGCCCGCATTTTTATGCCGGGCGAAACCCACCGGCAGGTTGCCGGGGTTTTGCGCGCTGGGCGCTTGCCGCGGGTCCACCAGGAAGCCGAAGCGGGCCAGGTACTCCGGCGAGGCAAAACGGCGCTCGGAAAAGGGCAGCTCCAGCGCGGTGAACCAGTCGTAGTGCAGGCCTTTGACCTGAGTGCCCTGGGGCGTGAAGTAATAGGTCTGGCGGTCGGCGGCACTCCATTGGTCCTGATAGTGCACCTGCTCCACGGGCACGTAGTCCGGCAGCCTGGGGTTGATCGTGTAATAGAGCACCACGGCCAGAATCAGGCCCAGTACCAGGAGGATCAGGAGTAAGACACGGGTGAAAATGCGCAAGTTAACTATCCTTGTCGGTTGTTCGCGTTGTTATGCCACTACGCCAAGGGGGCGGCAAGTGGCCATGAGTCTGGAGTGACAGGTCCCACGATCCGTCGCGGACCTGCATCATGAATGAAATTGCTTTTAAACACGTGAACTTATCAGACGTTTCCTGCTCACATGCCGGTAGCCATTGGTCGTGGCCGCCTGATAAGCTCGCGACTTTATTCGAATGCCCTTTTGGCGCATGAACAAGGAAATAGCATGAAACAGCATCGGTTGGCGGCGGCGGTGGCCCTGGTTAGCCTGGTACTTGCGGGTTGTGATTCGCAGACCAGCGTAGAGCTGAAAACCCCGGCGCAGAAAGCTTCCTACGGCATCGGCCTGAACATGGGCAAAAGCCTTGCTCAAGAAGGCATGGATGACCTGGACTCCAAAGCGGTAGCCCAAGGCATTGAAGATGCTGTCGGCAAGAAAGAACAGAAGCTCAAGGATGACGAACTGGTTGAAGCCTTTGCCGCACTGCAAAAGCGCGCTGAAGAACGCATGACCAAAATGAGTGAAGAGTCGGCAGCGGCCGGCAAGAAATTCCTCGAAGACAACGCCAAGAAAGACGGCGTGGTCACCACTGCTTCCGGTCTGCAGTACAAGATCGTGAAGAAAGCCGACGGCGCCCAGCCCAAGCCTACCGACGTCGTGACGGTTCACTACACCGGCAAGCTCACCAACGGCACTACCTTTGACAGCTCCGTGGACCGTGGCAGCCCGATTGACCTGCCGGTCAGCGGCGTGATCCCGGGTTGGGTCGAAGGCCTGCAACTGATGCACGTTGGCGAGAAGGTCGAGTTGTATATTCCGTCCGACCTGGCTTACGGCGCCCAGAGCCCGAGCCCGGCGATTCCAGCCAATTCCGTGCTGGTATTTGACCTGGAGTTGCTGGCCATCAAGGACCCAGCCAAGGCTGAAGCGGCTGACGCACCTGCTGCACCTGCCGCCAAGAAGTAATCGGCGCAGCGAATAACGACAACGCCCCGTTTCGACGGGGCGTTGTTGTTTTCGCCGACGGGTATTTACCTGGCTCCCTGCGATCTAACTGTGGGAGAGGGCTTGCCCCCGACGGCGGCCTCGGAGCCGACCAGGCTGTTGAGTCGATCCCGGTCCAAATGTGGGAGGGGGCTTGCCCCCGATGGCGGCCGGGATTGGGTTGAGTACATATCCGTTTCTGCGGTAACGGCTGATTAGGGTTCCGCCCTGACGGCGGGTCACTTTGGAAAAGCCCCAAAGTAACCAAAGGGCTCTTGCCCCACCACTCGGCACCTCGCCTAGGCTCGGTGTGCCCTCTCTCCGGC
>NZ_JAFLXH010000054.1:0-25571 GCF_019891515.1 Pseudomonas sp. Wu6
TTGCCCCCGGGCGGTGGGTCAGCTGAGACATCCGCTGCTGACACCCCGTCATCGGGGGCAAGCCCCCTCCCACAGTGTCCGCGTTTCAATGCCTGGATTCGGCGGCGGTGGCTGAGATGCATGGCTGACGGCGTTCGATAGTGGGGCAGGCAACACCGTTAAATGTGGGAGGGGGCTTGCCCCAGATGGTGGTGGGTCAGTTGATACATCCGGTGCTGACACTCCGTCATCGGGGGCAAGCCCCCTCCCACAGTGTCCGCGTTCCAGTGCCTGGATTCGGCGGTGGGTGAAATGCTCACTGCATTCAAGGCACCTTCTGACTCCTCCCTTTCTCCGAGGGTGACTGCCTGATGCAGCCGCCCCTCGGCGTCCCCATTTCCCCCTCCCGTCAAAAAAAAGCTTTCCTGACGGACAGGAAAATTCTGACATTTGTTCCTACACTCAAAATCACAGTGCTATCCCGAGTACTAAGCACAAGGAACGTCAAAGTAATGTCATACAAAGGACCAATCAGGATGCATAAAATACCATCCTCGCCTTATGGTCAATTTATTGACTGCGCCAGAATAGAAACTCTTTCAGCCACTTCCTCCGCCAAATTACATTCATTTGGATGTCTCCACGTGAATGAACGGTTGTGTTTTAACCAGATGTAGCTCGCGGGCGACTGGGTCCATCAGTCGCGCAAAGAACCTGGTATGCAATGAGGGATGTTGGTATGCGCGAGAAGTCATCTGTCGTCAGCTTGTTCCTGACCCGGGCCGGGTTCGTTGAGTTTTTTATTGTTTTTGTCAAGTTGGGCCACGGACTGAGCGCCATTTTTCCACCGTTGTTCCTGGCGTTTGTCCTCGACCCGATGGACCCCGAGATGCGCTCGCACTTCCTCGGGCTGTTGCTGTTTTTCGCGGTGTTGACGATCATTCTGTTCCAGGCCTTGGGGATCTATTCCGAAGAGCTGTTCAGCAACCGCTTGCGCCTGCGCGCGAAAATCGTGGCATGGTCGGCGGCGTTCTGCATCCTGCTGTTCATGTACCAGATCCTGCAATTCTTCCCACAGTTGACCCCACGCAACCTGGTGGCCTGGTATTTCGCCAGCCTCGCGCTGTTCTGCCTGGAGCGCCTGCTGATGCTGCGCCTGTACCGCAGCCTGATGCGCAAGGGCAAATTCCTGCAGCGCACGGTGATTCTGGGCTTCACCGATACCGCCATACATGTCGCCGACCACCTGCAACGCAATGGCGATATCCGCTCCGGCCTGATCGGCTTTATCGACGACCGCACCGAACGCATTCCCAAGGAACTCAGCAGTCTGCCTTTGCTGGGCAATACCCGCGATCTGGAAAAGCTGATCCGCGCCGAGCAAGTCAACCAAGTGATGATCTGCCTGCCGTGGGCCGCCGAGCAGCGTATTCACGGGTTGGTCAACCGCCTGCGGCAGATGTCGGTGAACGTCATGCTGGTGCCGGACATGGCCGCCCTGCGCTACGGCCACAGCCGCATTACCGATGTGGGCGGCATCCTGATGTTCAATACTTCGCAGTTACCGCTGCGCGGCTGGTCGCCCGTTATCAAGCGCTGCGAAGACTTGCTGCTGGCCAGCGTCGCCCTGGTGGTGCTGTCGCCGGTGATGCTGCTGACGGCGATCGCCATCAAGCTCGATTCCAAGGGTCCGATTCTTTTTCGCCAGAACCGCTACGGCTACAACGATAATGAAATCCGTGTGTTCAAGTTCCGCTCGATGTTCACCGACCAAAGCGACTTTACCGCCGAACGCCAGACCACCCGCCAGGACCCGCGCATCACCCGGGTCGGGCGCATCATCCGCAAAACCAGCATCGACGAGCTGCCGCAATTGTTCAACGTACTGCTGGGCAACATGTCCATGGTCGGCCCGCGCCCCCACGCCACCGCAACCAAGGCGGCAGGCGTTGCCTTTGAGGTGGCGGTCAGCGAATACAGCTCGCGGCACCGGGTCAAGCCGGGCATTACCGGCTGGGCGCAGATCAACGGCTACCGGGGCGAAACCGATACCCTGTTCAAAATCCAGAAACGCGTCGAGTACGACCTGGAGTACATCTCCAAATGGTCGGTGTGGTTTGACTTGTACATCGTTTTCATGACGGTCCCGGCCGTCCTTTCCACCAAGGAAGTCTATTGATGAATACACTCAACGGATTGATTCCCTGCATCATTTCCGGTGGTTCGGGCACCCGCTTGTGGCCGGTGTCCCGGCAGAACATGCCCAAGCCGTTCATGCGCATGCGCGACGGCCAGAGCCTGCTGCAGAAAACCTTCCAGCGCGCCGCCCGCCTGCCCGGTGTGGATAGCGTGCTCACGGTGACCAACCGCGACCTGCTGTTTCGCACCCTGGACGACTACCGCAGCGTCAACAAGGCCCACCTGCCCCTGGACCTGCTGCTCGAACCGTTCGGGCGCAATACCGCTGCGGCCATCGCCGTGGCGGCGCTGCATGTGCAGGAACATTTCGGTGGCGAGGCGCAACTGCTGGTGATGCCCGCCGACCACCTGGTGCTGGATGAAAGCGCGTTCGCCGAGGCGGTGACCCAGGCCCGCGAACTGGCCGAAGCCGGCTATCTGGTGACCTTCGGCATCCAGCCCGACCACCCGGAAACCGGCTTCGGCTATATCGAACAAGGCGAAGCGCTGAGCCTGGGCAACCGGGTCAAGCGCTTTGTCGAAAAACCCGACCTGGCCACCGCCCAAGCCTACCTCGACGGCGGCAAGCACCTGTGGAATGCCGGCATGTTCTGCTTCAAGGCCAGCACCCTGGTGGATGAACTGAACACCCACGCGCCCGACGTGCTGAGCGCCGCACGTGCCGCCCTCGAGCACAGTCAGCACCTGCAGAACAAAACCTCGCGCCAGCGCGAACTGGACAGCGACGCCTTCGCCAGTGCACCGGACATCTCCATCGATGTGGCGCTGATGGAGAAGTCACAGCAAGTGGCCGTGGTGCCGTGCGACATCGGCTGGAGCGATATCGGTTCCTGGGAAGCCCTGCGCCAGCTCACCCCCAGCGATGCCCAGGGCAACCAGGTCAATGGCGAAGCGATCCTGCACGACGTGCACAACTGCTACATCGACTCGCCCAAGCGCGTACTCGGTGCGGTTGGCGTGCGTGACCTGATCATCGTCGACACCCCCGACGCCCTGCTGATCGCCGACGCCAACCGCAGCCAGGACGTGCGCTACATCGTGGCCGAGCTCAAGCGCCAGAATCATCCGGCCTTCAGCCTGCACCGCACCGTCACCCGGCCGTGGGGCACCTACACGGTGCTGGAGGAAAGCAGCCGCTTCAAGATCAAGCGCATCGTGGTCAAGCCCCAGGCGTCGTTGTCGCTGCAAATGCACCACCACCGCAGCGAGCACTGGGTGGTGGTCAGCGGCGCGGCGCAGATCACCAATGGCGAACGCGAATTCCTGATCAACGCCAACGAATCCACCTATATACCGGCCGGGCACAAACACCGCCTGACCAACCCCGGCATCATCGACCTGGTGATGATCGAGGTGCAGAGCGGCGAGTACCTGGGCGAAGACGACATCGTGCGGTTCGATGACATCTACGGGCGTGCGCCTGCCGACGTGAAGAAATGACATGCGCACTTCGTTGATCATCCCGACCCGTAACGCCTCCAGCCACCTGGCGCGGCTGCTGCCTGCACTGAAGATGCAAACCCTGCAGCCGGACGACATGCTGGTGGTCGACAGCGCCTCCAGCGATGACACCGTGGCGCGCTTTCGCGACTATGGTGCGCGGGTCGAGGTGATCGACGCGCGCACCTTCAATCACGGCGGCACGCGGCGCTGGGCCAGCGAGCAAGTCAGCGGTGACGCCCTGATCGTGATGACCCAGGACGCCATCCCCGCCACCCCGGAAACCTTCGCCAACCTGCTCGCGGAATTGCAGCAGGACCCGCTCAACGGCGTGGCCTACGGGCGCCAGTTGCCGCATCCGGATGCCGGAGTGCTGGGCGCGCAGTCGCGTCACTTCAATTACCCGGCCCAAAGCCGCAGCAAGCGCCTGGCCGATGCGCCGGAACTGGGAATCAAGACCTGTTTCAGCTCCGATTCGTTTTCCGTCTACCGGCGCAGCGCCCTGCAGGCCGTGGGCGGCTTCCCCGCCGATGTGATCGGCAGCGAAGACGCCTACGTCGCGGCACGCCTGCTGATCGAAGGTTACACCGTGCGCTACGCGGCCTCCGCGCAGGTGTACCACTCCCACGATTACCGACTCATGGACGAGTTTCACCGCTACTTCGACATTGGCGTGTTCTACGGTCGCGAACCGTGGATACGCCAGGCCTTTGGCGATGCCGGCGGTGAAGGTAAACGCTATGTACTGGCTGAACTCGCGGCATTGCGCGCAGCCGGTGCCTGGCACCGCGTACCCGAAGTGCTGGTGCGCAGCGCGTTCAAGTTGCTCGGCTATCGGCTGGGCCAGCAGGAGCGCCGGCTACCCCTCGCCCTCAAGCGGCGCATCAGCATGTTCCCCGGTTATTGGAGGTGAGCATCATGACCTACAGGAAGTCCTATTTGATGAAACGAACCCTGCTCGTCCTGGCCATGATGGCCCTGGCCGCCTGCAATACGCCCGCGCGCATCGTTGCGCCCGACGACAAGACGGTCGAGGACGGCAAGCGCGCGCTCGACCAGCTCGCCCAACTGCCGCCGGCGGTGGAACGCATCCGCATCGGCGATCAGTTGCGTATCGTGCGCGATGCCGGGGAAATGCCGACGCTGTCGGCGTTCAACGTCAGTACGATCTACGAGCTGACGCTGTACACGGTGCAAAGCGACGGCAAGATCAACTACCCGTTCCTGGGCCCGATCCAGGTGGCCCGACGCACGCCGACGGAAGTGGCGAACGAGCTGACCAACAAGCTCACGCCGGTGTATCGCGAGCCGCGGGTGACGGTGAACATCAACCAGGCGCCGGCCAATTCGATCATTGTCGGCGGCGCGGTGAACAACCCGACCTCGGTGTCGATCGCAGTGGCCAACACCCTGGAGCAAGCCATTATCGGCGCGGGCGGGGTGAACCCGGCGGGCAATGCGAGCATGGTCGCGCTGCTGCGCGAAGATACCCAGGGCGTCTATCGCGCCTACTTCCTGGACTTCAGCCAATACCTCAAGACCGGCCCCAACGGACGCAAACAAGTGCCCCTGCAACGCGGTGACGTGGTGTTCGTGCCCAAATCCAATGTGGGCGAGCGCATCCAGGGCGTGGATACCTACCTGAACCAACTGATCCCATTCACCAAGTCGATCGGGGTTGGCTACAACTACACCCGAACCAGCGGCGGCAGCAACTAAAGGAGCGACATCCCATGATCGAGATCCGTTCTTTTCGCGATCTTCTGCGCCTGTTCTTCATCTTCCGGCATGAGTTCAAGCTGGCGGCCATCGCGGCGCTGGTGATCATCCTGCTGGGGGCGTTCCTGCTGCCGGCCAAGTTCGAATCCACCGCGCGCCTGCTGGTCAAGCCGGGGCGTGATTCGACGCTGCCGATCGAGATCAGCAATCGCCAGGCGCTGGTGATGCCCAGCACCCAGCGCGACCCGATCGTCGATGAGGAACGCCTGCTCACCGGGCGCCCGATCGTACGGGCGGTGGCCGAGCATTACCTGGAAGTCATCGACAAAATGCCGCCGCCCGAAGGCGTCTGGCAACGCACCAAGTACTACGTCAAAAACGGCATCGGCGCAGTATTCGATGGGGTGCGCGTGGTGTTGGAAACCGTGGGCGTGATTGAACGGACCACGCCGGTGGAGCGCCTCGCCGCGGGCCTGGAGAAGAACTTCGAAGTCAGCCACGCGGCCGGCTCCACGGTGATGGACATCAGCTTCAAGTGGAGCGACCCGCAAATCGCCCAGGCGGTGGTCAAGAGTTGGGTCGAGATCTACATCAACGAACGCACCCAGGCCCTGGGGCGCAAGAGCCTGTACGTCTTCTATGAAGGCCAGGTGTCCAACAGCGCCACCGAGATCAAGAGCTACAAGGAGCAGATCCTTGCCCAATTGAACCGCATCGGCGCGGCGAGCATCACCGATCGCCTGGAGGATTTGTCCGAGCGCATCAACGTGTTGCGCGGTGAAACCTTCAACACCACGCGCTTGATCGCTTCGTCCGACAGCGCCATTGCGAGCACGCGCACCCAGCTCAAGACCCAACCCAAGGAAGTGACCACGGTTCGCCAGATTGCGCTGAACCCGCAGCAACAGGATTTGCGTCGTCTGCTCAACCAGAAGCTGCTGGAAAAAGCCGACATGATGCGCACCTACACCGATAACGCGCCGCCGGTCAAAGCCCTGGATGCGTCGATTCAGGCGATGCGGGTCCAGGTCGCAAGTGAAAGCAACACCGTGCAAAGCTCGGAAAACCGCGCACCGAACACCCTGGAAATCCACTTGCAGCGTGTGCTGCTCGACGAGTCCAGCAACAACCTGGCGCTGCGTACCCAGCTGGTGCAACAGCAGAAGCAACTGGTCAACCTCGAAGCGCAACGCAAGGAAGCGCTGGAGATTGAACCGGAACTGGCGCGCCTGTCCCGTGAGCTGGGCGCCACCGAGCGCAACTACGCGCTGTACGTGGACAACCTGGAGAAGTCGCGCATCGACCGTGAGCTGGATAACAGCCAGATCAGCAACATCGCGGTGATCGAGGAAGCCACCCTGAACCCGGGCCGCATCTTCCCCAAAACCCTGCTGATGCTGTTGCTGGCGATCCCGTTCGCCATCGTCGTCGGCCTGCTGGTGGTCTACCTGTGCTACCTGCTCGACCAGCGCATTCACGATGGCGGCCTGGTGGAACGCAAGTTCGGCCTGCCGCTGTGGACCACGTTGCCGGAGCTGGACACCAGCACCGCACAAGGCACCAACGCGTTCAATGCGAGCATTTACCGGTTGTACGGCCTGCTGCAGCTGGACCGCGTGGCCGAACGCGGCCTGACCCTTGGGCTGACCTCGGCGCGCCACGGTGAAGGGGTGACCTTCGTAGTGGAGCAACTGCGTCAACTGCTCCTGGAAAACGGCATCACCGTGCGCATCGGCGGCGCTGATCCTGCGGCGCCAGGCGAAGTGGTGCTGCTGGACGCCTCGGCGCTGCTGGACAACCGCGATGCCTTCGTCAACCTGCTGCGCGCCGACCTGATCGCGCTGGTGGTCGAAGCCCGCAAGAGCACGGTGCCGGTGGTGGAGCACGCGCTGTCGATCCTCAATACGGCGTTCGGCAAAGTCGATGGCATCATCATCAACCGGCGCAAGTTCGAAGTGCCGGCCAAGGTGCTGCGCACCATCGGCAAATACCGGGGGGCGTTCTGATGCGCATCGCCCTGCTTGCACCCTTGCCGCCGGAAAAAAACGGGATCGCCGACTATGCGAACCATTTCAAGACGGCATTGGAGCAACTGGGCGTGACGGTGCTGACACCGTTGAGCGGCGTGGAAGGCTCGAGCGCGGCAATCAGGCAGGCGGTTGCCGCGTTCGACTGGCGCAGCGTGGACCTGGTCCACGCCGAGCTGGGCGGCGGGCGCCTGGGAGAGTTCCTGGCCTTGCGCGAGTTGCGCAAGGCCTACCCGGACCTGCCGCTGACGGCCACCGTGCATGACCCCGAGCGCATCGTGTGGCGGCGCGAGCACCTGCCCTTCCCGCTCAACCTGCTGGAGCGCCTGCCCAGCCCGTTGCCGCAGGCGGCAGTGGTGCTGGCAGACCCGCTGACCCTGCGTGAAGAACGCCAGGTCGCGCGGGGCCTGACGCGGCTGATCACCCTGACGCGCCTGGGCGCCGATTGCCTCAGCCAGCGCATGCAACTGCCGGCCGGTAAGGTGGCGGTCATCCATCACGCCAACCTGTTGATTCCAGCCGTGGCCCTGCCGCCGCTGGACACGCTGCACCTGCTGTATTTCGGCTTTATCTACCGTGGCAAAGGCATTGAAGACTTGTTGCAGGCCCTGGCCGCCGTCTTCAAGCAAGCCCCACAATTGCGTGACCGTGTGCGCCTGACCCTGGCCGGTGGCACTGCCGCCGAAATGGCGTTTGGCGCGGGCGGTAATTACCTGGAGCAGTTGAACCGCCAGATCGCCGACCTCGGCCTGGCAGGCGTCATCGATTGGCGGCTGAACCTGCCGGCTGACGACATTGCCCAGACGATCCAGGCCCACCATGTGATGGTGCTGCCGTATCGCGAATCGAAAAAACTCGGCCTGCTCGGCCGCCAGCGCGGCACCAGTGGCGCGCTGTCCTGGGCCGCCGCGTGTGGGCGTGGAGCGATTACCTCCGATGCGCGGGCGTTTGCCGAGGAAGTCGCCAGCGGTAACGGCGCGATCTATCCCGAAGGCGATGTGGCCGCGCTGGGCGAGCAGTTGTTGCGCCTGGCCCGTACACCGACCCTGGCCCGGGACTGGGCCGAACGCGCCGGGGCCATCGGCCGCGAACGCTTATGGCCGCTGACGGCGCAGCACTTCAAGCAGCTTTTCGAACAGGCAATTGCGGGAGCCCCGTATGGCGCGTAAACGGACGTATTTCGCCACCCTTGCGCTGGTCGTCGTCCTGGGTCTGACCGCCTTTATCTGGGGGCGCCCGGCCGACGCCGAGAACCACGTGCTCAAAGGCAACAAGGTGGTGGTGTGGAAGGACTTCCTCGGCGTGAACGCGCAGTTCCTGTGGTTCAGCCCCGAGCGCTACCAGTTGCAGATCGACCGCCTCAAGGACCTGGGCCTGGAATGGGTGCGCCTGGACCTGCATTGGGACCAGCTGGAACCCGTCGCCGACCAATACCAGGTGGCGACCCTGGACCAGTTGGTGACCAAGCTTAAAGACAACCAGCTCAAGTCGGTGTTTTACCTGGTCGGCTCGGCGCCGTTTATCACCTCCGCGCCGGCGGGTGCGCCGTATCAGGACCAGTACCCGCCGCGAGACCCGAATGTGTTTGCGCTGCGCATGGCGCTGTTGGCCCAGCGCTACCCCAGCGTCGACGCCTGGCAGGTGTGGAACGAGCCGAACCTGCTGGGCTTCTGGCGCCCGGCGGCGGACCCGGACGGTTATGCCCAGCTGCTGCGCACCACCGCCGCCGCACTGCGCGCCGTCGCCCCGAACAAACCGGTGGTGGCCGCCGGCATGGCGTTTTTCAGCGAAATGCCCAACGGCCAGACCATGCTCGATGCCCTCGATGCCCTCGGCGTGCCGAGCCTGAACACCGTCATGTCCTACCACCCGTACACGCAACTGCCCGAGGGCAACGACCCGGCCAACCTCGACTTCGTGGCCAAGACCACCGCGCTCAACCAGAAGCTGAGGAACAGCGGCGTGAAAACCCTGTGGAGCACCGAGTGGGGCTGGTCGAACTACCTCGGGCCCAAGGAAGCCCAGGACATCATCAGCCAACAGGGCCAGGCCGATTATGTGATACGCCGCCTGGCGCTGATGAGCGCGCTGGATTTCGACAAGATTTTCCTGTTTACCCTGAACGACCTGGATCAGCGCGCCAGCGTGCGCGACCGCGCCTACGGCTTGCTCGATATCGACGCCAAGCCCAAGCCGGTCTACACCGCGTTGAAAAATTTCCTCGACGTCAGTGGCCCGCAATTGACCCCCGGCGACCCGCCCACCGCCGACCAACTGCCCGACGGCCTGTTCAGCATCGGCTGGACCCGCGCCGATGGGCGCAAGTTGTGGTTTTTCTGGTCGGCCGGTGGCGGCAACGCGCACTTGCCGAACCTCGCCAGCGCGACGCTGTATGACCCGTTGCGCGGCACCCAGACACCAGTGAGCGGCACCGACGGGTTGACTGTCCCGGTCAAGTCGAACCTGCAAATTCTGTTATGGGATTGAAGTCCGCCATGCGCATTTTATGGATCCTGCCCTACTCGCCCTGGCCCGCCACCAGCGGCGGCAAGACGCGCCAGTTCCACTTGCTGCGCAGCCTGGCCGCACGTGGGCACCGAATCACCTTGCTGCTGCACGACAAGCAGCCGGTGTCGCTGACCGATCGCCAGGTGCTGGAGGCGTTTCTTGAGCAATTGATCATCCTGCCGCGCCGCCCGCTGCGCAGCGTGAAAACCCTGGCGGCCGGGCTGTTTGCGCCTTACCCGTTGCTGGCCAGCGTCAACGGCCTGTCGGGAGCGCTGCAGGACCGGTTCAACCAACTGCTCAACGAACATTGGGACGTGGTGCAGGTCGAGCACACTTATACCTTCCAACCTTACGAAGATGCGCTGGTGCGTAAATCCCAACCCTTCGTGCTGACCGAACACAACGTCGAGTCGGCCCTTGGCGCGGCCACCTACGACCGCCTGCCACGTTGGGCGCTGCCATTTATTCGCTATGACCAATGGCGCTACACGCGCTGGGAGCGTCGTGTGATGCGCCAGGCCACCCAGGTGGTGGCGGTCACCGACAGCGATGCGCAGGTACTGGAAAAAATCGCCGGCAAACCGGTGCCGGTGGTGGTCAATGGCGTGGACTGCGATCACTTCGCCGCTGCCCGCCCTGACCCGTCGACCCGCCGCGTGCTGTTCCTGGGCAACTATGAGTACGCGCCCAATGTAGATGCCATCGAATGGGCGCTGGATGAAATCCTGCCCAAAGTCTGGGAACACTGCCCCGACGCGCGCATGAGTGTGTGCGGCTTCGGCATGCCCGCCAGTTGGCGCGAACGCTGGCAGGACCCGCGCATCGAATGGCAAGGCTTTGTGCCAGACCTGTTGAGCCTGCAATCGACCTGTTCGGTGTTTCTCGCGCCGTTGCGCCATGGCGGTGGTTCCAAGCTCAAGGTGCTCGAAGCGCTGGCCGCCGGCCTGCCCCTGGCCAGCACCGAACAGGGGGTGTCGGGCCTGGACCTGGTGGACGGCCTGGATTACCTCGGCGGGCAAACCGCTGCCGGCCTGGCGGACGCCGTGGTGCGTCTGTTGCAGTCGCCCGAAACCGCCGCGCCCATGGGTGAAGCCGGTCGCGCCTATGTGCGGCGGGCCCACGACTGGAGCGTTGCCGCCAGCCAACTGGAGCAGGTGTACGCCACCCTGTCGCCGCTCAATCAAAAGGAGCCCGTATGCGTGTAGGCCTGGATTACCGCACCGTCGGCACCTCCCCGCAATCGGGCATCAGCCGCCAGGTGTATGCGCTGGAAAGCGCCCTGCGCAGCGTGCCGGACCTGGAACTGGAGCGCTTTACCGTGGCGCCCCTGGGCGATGAAACACGCTTGCAGGCGCACTGCCCGGCCTGGGGCTGCGCGAAAACGGCGATGCACCAGCCGCACAATCGCCTGCGCTTCGAAGCCGGTTTTTTACCCCGCGCCCTGCGCGAACAGCACATCGACCTGTACATCAGCACCTTCAATATGGGCCTGCCGTTGCCGCCCAGGCCCAAGGGATTGCGAACCGTGGTGCTGCTGCACGACCTGTTCCAGATCACCCTGGACAACTACCACGCCAGTCGCCTGAAGGCATTGGTGTACAAGACCACCGATCGCCTGTCGATTGCCTATGCGGTACGCAGCGCCGACCGGGTGTGGACACCCTCCCAGTACAGCGCCGACGAAACTGCGCGGTTGTTTCCCCAGGCGGCGGGCAAGATTCGCGTGCTGCCCAATCAGGTGAACGGTTTCAACGAACCGGCGGCGGACCTGTCGGCGCGCCCATTGCCCAAGGGCTTCTGGCTGCTGGTGGGCACCCGTGAATTGCGCAAGAACGTGCCGTTCCTGGTGGACGCCTGGCAACAGGCGCGGCGCTTGTCCGTCAACGTGCCGGAACTGGTGCTGGTGGGCAGCCTGGAGCATTTGCCCGAAGCCCAGCGCACGCTGGCGGGCATTCATGCGCTGAGTGGCGTCTCTGATGCCGAGCTGCACGGGCTGTACCGCCAGGCGTCACGTGTGTGGCAACCGTCCTACGCCGAGGGTTTCGGTTTACCGGTGATTGAAGCGCTGAGCGTCGGCACCCCCGTGGCCGTGGCCAGCGGCACCTCGCTGGACGAAATCACCCCGCCGGCGGCACCGCGCTTTTCGCCCACCGACAGCCCTGCACTGGTGCAACTGATGCTGAGCCTGGGTGAGCGCGGCGATGAAGGCACACCCGAAGACCATCGCCAATGGGCCGCACGTTTCAATCAACACGCCTATCGTCGGCGCCTGGCCGAACTGATCGAGGAACTGAAATGAGACTCTCCCTGGCAAGCCTCGTCGCTATCCTCCTCGGCGTGCTGTTTGGCGTAATCGCCCTGGCGCTGTCACCGGCCAAGGCGTTTCTCGCCGTGATTGGCCTGGCGGCGGCCGTGACCATCCTGCGCTTTCCCTTCTGGGGCTTGTTGCTGTTCGCCCTGGTGGCGACCTTCATGCCCTACTCCACGCTTAACCTGGGCATCCGCAGTACGGTGTGCGAAGCGATTCTTGCGCTGACCTGGGGCGCGGTGCTGTGGCACAGTTTTCTGTCACGCCTGCCGGATGCGCCGCGCCTGGCCCGCCGCCCCACCGACCAGGCGCTGTTGTGGCTGATGCTGTTCAGCGTGTTCCCGTTCATTGTCGGCCAGGTCAGCATCCATGCCGAAAGCAGCGGCGTGGCCAACTGGCTGCGCTGGTTGCTGAATCTGTCGGGGGTGTTTCTCACGGCCAAGTTGCTGGTGGACTACAAGCGCCGCGAAAGCCTGGTGATCGCCCTGCTGCTGGGCACCCTGGCGATGCTGGTGATGTCGATCGCGGTGTTCGTGCGCACGCGCTCCGGGGCGGGGATTGCGCCGATCCTGGCGCTGCTCAATTACGGCAACTTCGACATGTTGAAATTCGGCCTGGAAGCCATGTCGTCGCGCATGGGCTCGCCGTGGATGCACCCGAATGCCATCGGCGGGATCATGGCGCTGCTGCTGCCCCTGGCCTTCTGCTTCGGCATGACCGAACAGGGTTGGAAACGCGCGCTGGGCCTGGCCGTGGCGTGCCTGGGGGCGGCGGCGCTGCTGCTGGCCAGCAGCCGGGGGGCGATGGTCAGCCTGGCGCTGGTGCTCATATGGCTGGCCGGCCGGCGCGTGCCTTACACCGGACGCTTGCTGATGATCGGCGCGGCACTGACCGTGGCGCTGGTCATGGCGTATCCGCCGTTGCAGGAGCGCCTGGCGACGATTTTCTCGTCGAGCAACGCCAGTACCGAAGTGCGTTTCGACGAGTACCGCATGTTCCCGCAGGCCGTGGCGGCGTACCCGTTCGGCATCGGTTTCAAGGTCGACCCGCCGGTACCGGATACGCACTTGCTGGGCATCTCCAACCTGTGGCTGAACTTCATCTACAAGACCGGCGTGGTCGGCATGCTGTTGTTTATCGCGGTCACCGTGCGCTGGTGGCGTGAGGCCCGGCCGGAAAAAGGCCCGATCCGCCTGACCAAGGACAATGCGCTGTGGCTGGGCAGCACGGCCGGGATTCTGTCGGCGCTGGTCAGCGGTTTGTTTGACCACTACTTCAGCTTTGCCGTGGTGATGGTGGCGCTGTTCTGGCTGATGGTGGGGATTAACGTGCTGGAGGCGCGCCGCTTGTTCCCGGCGCGCCTGCCCCAGGTCAAGGCGGTGCTGTATCAAAAGCCGATGCTTGATGGCGCGCGGCCCTGATGCTCGGCTCCGCCGTATGGCTGACCGTGGCGACCCTGTTGGGTCTGTGCCTGGGGTTTGCGCGCGAGTGGTTGCTGGTGGCTGCCTGGGGCGCGGGCGAGCGCAGTGATGCGTTCCTGATCGCCTTGTTCCTGCCCGAGGCGCTGCGCATGTCGCTGGCCGGTGGCGTATTGAGTGCCGCCGCGTTGCCGCTGTATCTGCAACGCCGGGACAGCGAACGCCTGGACTGGCTGGCGGTGCTGTTCCCGGCATTGATGCTGATCGCCCTGCTCACGAGCCTGTTGCTGATGCTGTTGGCGCCCTGGCTGGTGCAGGTGCTCGGCCCTGGGCTGGCCGCCGGCGCCACGAACCTGGCCGCGAGCAATCTGCAGATCGTGGCCTGGTGTGTACCGGGCCTGATGCTGCATGCGCTGTTCAGCGTGCCGTTGCAGGCCAGCGAGCGGTTTGTGCTGGCGGGGTTGGGCTCGCTGCTGTTCAACCTGCCGCCGGTGACATACCTCGCGTTGGCAGGCACCGCCAGCCAGCCCCACAGCCTCGCGCTGGCGTGCCTGGTCGGCAGCGCGTTGATGCCATTGGCGTTGCTGCCGTCGATCTGGCGCCAGGGCTGGCGACCCTGGCGCATGCAGCTGTCGCTCGCGCCCTTGCGCGAGCTGGGCCAGCGCATCGGCCCCCTGTTGCTGAGCAACGGTGCCAGTCAGGGCCTGGCGTTGATCGAGCGTCTGGTGGCATCGCTGCTGGGGGAAGGCGCGGTGACCTGGGTCAACCTGGCACGCAAGCTGATGAACCTGCCGCTGATTGCGCTGATGAGCCTCAATCAAGTGCTTCTGGGCATGATGAGCCGGCGTCAGGGCGATGAACGCCTGGCCCTGCTCAAGCGTGGCCTGGAAACCGCCAGCGTGCTGACCTTGCCGGCCGGCGTCGGCCTGGTGGCGGCGGCGCCGAGCCTGGTGGCGCTGCTGCTGCCCGGCCAGTCGGCGGACTCGCCGCTGCCGCTGCTGTTGGCGTGGTTTGCCGTACCGCTGGTATTCGGCGCCTGGAACGCCCTGCTCGCGCGTTACGCCTACGCCGCCGGCGATACGCGCCAGCCGCTGCGCTGCGAGCTGCTCGGCAGCCTGGTCAACGTGCTGCTGCTGAGCGTGCTGCCGTTTGCGTTTGGCTTGCCCGGCATCCCCCTGGCGGCGCTGGCCGGCGTGCTGTGCACCGCGCTGCTGCTGATGCAGCGCCAGGCGTTGCTCGGCGCCCTGCCGTGGGCCCGGCATTGGCTGATCAGCACCGTGCTGATGGGGCTGGCGGCGCTGCTGTTGTTTCGAATCGAAGGCGTGTGGCTGCAACTGGGCTTGAGCACCCTGGCAGGCGCGGTGGTGTTGCTGGGTATGGGGCTGTGGCTGAAGCCGTGGCGCAAGGCGTGAATGATCGTTCGGGAAGACTCAAATGAAACATCGCTGGATTCAAATGGATATCGCCAAAGGCATCGGTATCCTGGTTATCGTGTACGCCCACAGTTGGTTTGTCGCCAACTCGGTGGATTTGCTCTACCCGATCATTGCCTCGTTCGTGCTGCCGTTGTTCTTCTTTTTGTCCGGGGTGTTCTTCAAGCCCGAGCAGCCGTTCGTGGAGATGGCGGTGCGCAAGGCCGATGGCTTGCTCAAGCCGTTCTTCTTCACCATGTTGGCGTATGTGATCGTGCGCGCTGTGCTGCGCGGGCAGCCGTTGCTGCCGGACATCGGCGGCGTGTTTTACGCCTCGGTGGATACCATCCCGTGGCAGGCGTTGTGGTTTTTGCCGCACTTCTGGGTGGCGATCCTGTTCAGTTGGCTGATGCTGCGGCTGATCCAACGCCTGAAGCTGCCGTTGCCGGGCGCTTGCCTGCTGGCCGGCGCGCAACTGTTGCTCGGGATCTGGATCCTGCCGTGGTTCTGGCAAGTGCCGGTCAGCGTCGGCGAGCAGACCTGGACAATGCCCGGCCTGCCCTTCAGCCTCGACGTCACACTGATCAGCAGCACCTACTTCATCTACGGCTACCTGCTGCGCGATTGGCTGCGTCGGCATGAGAGTTCGCTGTTGACCCTGCTGATTGCGGTGGCGCTGTTCGCCGCGGTGTTCCTCTACAGCCACGACACCATGGACCTGGCGCAGCGTCGCTACGACCACTGGTTGTGGACCAGCCTGCTGGCGGTGATCGGCGTGTACCTGTGCTGGGCGCTGGCGCGGGTGTTGATGGTGTCGACCCTGCTGACCCGGATGATGACCTACATCGGCCAATCCACCTTGATCGTGCTGATCTTCCACGGCGAGATCCAGCACAAGACCTTCGACCTGATGGCGCGTCTGGGCCTGCAACCGTTCCTGGCGGCGTGTGTGGGCTTTGTGGTGGCGGTGGTGGTGTCGTTGCTGATAGGGGAAGTGATCAAGCGCGTGGCATTCCTGCGGTTTTTCTACTTTCCGTTTCCGCTGCGTAAAGCGGCTAAACCTTAAGCAGGACTGATGTAGGAGCGAGCTTGCTCGCGAAAAACTCACAGGCACCGCGCTCATTCAGAAAGCACGCGTTATCGTTGACGTTTTTCGCGAGCAAGCTCGCTCCTACAGACGGCGGTGTATGCTCAGTCGTCCAGCTGTTGCGGCGCGGGCTTGCTACCCGGCTTGGCCGGTTTCGCGCCCTTCGCTGGCGCGGGTTCGACCGGTGCAGGTTCCGGTGCGGCAGCCGCTTCTTTTTCGGCCATCGGCATCTGGTCGATGGTACTGAAAAACTCTTTCAGATCGAGCGTATCCGGCGGCACGTTCTTCTCGAGTTTCTTGTCCCCGTCCTTGCCCACCAGGATCACCTTGGTGCCGCTGCCGACCCCAAGCTTGAGTGCGCGGATCAGTGCATTGGTCTCAGGCGGCGTGAGCTTTTTGCTGTCCTTGGGGTCCTTGGCGAACTTCTCGCCTTCGGCGCCGATGCTGCCGAACTTCACGGTGTACAGCACCATGCTGCGTTCTTCGAAGGACTGCCTGGTGGCAGGCTCTTCCAGTTGTTTCTTGAGCGTGGCCAACGTCGGGTTACCGGCATCGAGTTCCACCACGACCAGAGGGCGGGTTTTGCCCAGCTCCAGCTTGAGCGGATTATCATCGGCAGCCAACAACGGCCCCGTAAAAGCCATCAAGGTAGCCAGAGTCAGCGACCGGATGAGCATGCGCACCTCCTTTGAATTCCATGCAGGGTTCTTGAGTTTCATGTCTGCGACAGTCAAATTCAAGGATGATTCCTACGCCACGTTGAGAAGCGTAGGTCAGGGCGTACGCTACGCAAGGGTTTGCAGGGCGGTAAGGTGATTGTTTCCTCTGATTACGAGACCTTCCAATCCGGCCAATGCCGGGCGAATACAGGCGCCACAAGCGGGTCGGCGTCCACCCGTTCCAGGGTATGGGCAAAACCTGGGGCCAGATTGTGCAGCGCTTCACGCGCCTCATCCCAGCGCGACACCGCCGCCGCCATGATGCCCAACGCGTTGGGGACGTTGTCGGGGGTAAACAACTGGTCGGCAAACTGATCGGCGAACACCACCCAGGCTTGATGCAGATAGCGCCGCGTGCCGGTGGTCAGTTGCGCTTGCAGGGCCTGATCCACGTTGCCCAGCCAGCGTTGCGGGTAGTCGATGATGCCGATGGCCGAATAGCAATTGGCGGCGATATACAACAGGCCGCGCAGAATCTGCGCGCGGTTGCCGACCAGCAGGTCGGCCTTGGGATACTCGAGGCCCAGGTGGATCAGGATGGCGGCGCTTTCGGTCAGCACCTGCCCATCGGGGGTGACCAGGGTGGGGATCTGTTTCAGGGGATTGATGCGCGCAAGGGCTTCGCTGCCCTCGCTGTCCTGCCAGGAACTGGCCTCCACGCGATGCCACGGCACGGCGCAGCGTTGCAGGGCGATTTCGATCATGCAGGAACCGGACTCGTCGGTGCCATAGAGTGTGTACATGGACGCTTCTCCTGAGTAACGGGTGTTGCGGCGATCCGCCTAGAACAGGCCCATCTGACCACCCACCAGAGTGCCAAAATCATCGTTCACGAACGGCAGGATCGCGTCCGCCACGGGCTGCAATTGCCGGGTCACGTAATGATCGTAGTCGATCGGCGCTTGCCGCACTTCCAAAGGCTCGGGGCCGTTGACGCTGATCACATAGCTGATCCAGCCGCCGCGCTGGTACTGGCGCGGGCGCCCGAGGCGGTCGTTGTATTCATCGGCCAGGCGGGCGGCGCGCACGTGGGGCGGGACGTTGCGTTCGTAGTCATGCAGCGCTCGGCGCAGACGCTTGCGGTAGATCAGCAGGTCGTCGAGCTCGCCGCTCAAGGTGCGACGTACATACTCGCGGACATACTCCTGATGGGGCTGGCGATGGAAGATGCGCCGGTAGAGCTCCTGCTGGAATTGCCGCGCCAGGGGCGACCAGTCACTGCGCACGGTCTCCAGCCCTTTGTAGACCATCTCTTCGCTGCCATCGGCGCGTACTACCAGGCCGGCGTAGCGCTTCTTGCTGCCCTCCTCCGCGCCGCGAATGGTCGGCATCAGGAAGCGGCTGAAATGAGTTTCGTATTGCAGCTCGAGGGCGCTTTGCAGGCCGTACTCGGTGTGCAGATGGCTGCGCCACCAGTCGTTGACGTGCTGCACCAGCGCCTGGCCGATACGACTGGCGTCCTCGTTGGAATGGGCGCTGCCAAGCCAGACGAAGGTGGAATCGGTGTCGCCGTAGATCACCTCATAGCCCTGGGCCTCAACCAATTCCCGCGTCTGGCGCATGATCTGGTGCCCGCGCATGGTGATCGACGACGCCAGCCGCGTATCGAAGAACCGGCAGCCGCTGGAACCGAGCACCCCGTAGAAGGCATTCATGATGATCTTCAGGGCCTGGGACAACGGTGCATTGTGTTCGCGCTTGGCCACTTCGCGGCCTTCGGAAACCCGCGTGACGATGGCCGGCAGGCAATGCCGGGTGCGGGAAAAACGCGCACCGCGAAAGCCTTCCACCGAGTCGCTGTCGTCGGGATGCCTGAGGCCTTCGATCAAGCCCACCGGGTCGATCAGGAAACTGCGGATGATCGACGGGTAGAGGCTTTTGTAGTCCAGCACCAGCACCGACTCGTAGAGGCCCGGGCGTGAATCCATGACAAAGCCGCCGGGACTGGCCTGGGGCGGCTTGTCGCCGAGGTTCGGTGCGACGAAGCCCTGGCGGTGCATCAACGGCATGTAGAGGTGGGTAAACGCCGCGACGGAACCGCCATTGCGGTCGGCGGGCAGGCCGGTGACGCTGGCGCGTTCGAGCAGGAACTCGAGCAGGCCGGTCTTCTCGAAAATCCGCGTGACCAACTCGCAGTCCTTGAGGTTGTAGCGCGCCAGGGCAGGCTTGTCCTCGGCGAACATGCGGTTGATTTCGTCCATGCGCTGGTAAGGCGTGGAGATGTCCTTGCCTTCGCCGAGCAGGGTTTGCGCGACGTTCTCCAGGCTGAACGACTCGAAGCTCCAGGTGGCCGAGCGCAGGGCTTCGATACCGTCGATGATCAGCCTGCCTGCGGCCGCGGCGAAGTAGTGATTGCGGCTGCCGTGCTCGCGCCAGGTCATGGCTTCACCGCCGCGTCCGAGCAGCAGCGGCACGTTCAGGCGCTGGGCATGTTCGTGCAGTACGCGCAGGTCGAATTGCACCACGTTCCAGCCGATGATCGCATCCGGATCGTGGGTGGCCAGCCATTGGTTGAGACGTTCAAGCAGTTGGGCGCGGGTGTCGCAATAGTCGAGCTTGAAATCCACCGTGTCGCGCTTGTTGGGCGGACCGAGCATGTACACCTGGCGCTCGCCGCAGCCTTCGAGGGCGATGGAATAGAGATCGCCCTGGGCGGTGGTTTCGATGTCCAGGGACACCAGCTTCAACGGCGGACGGTAGTCGGGAGCGGGCTTCATCTGCGCGTCGAGCAGGGTGCCGTCCGCATCCGCAGTGCCGCCGAACCACACCGGGGCGGTGATAAAGCGTTCCATCATGTAGCGCTCGGGCGGCCGCACGTCGCCTTCATAGACATCGACCCCGGCGCTGCGCAGGCGCTTTTCGATGTCCATCAGTTGGCGGTGCTGCCGGGCGTAGAGACCCAGGACCGGTCGATGATGGAAATCGCACAACTGCAACGCGCGCAACTCAATGTCGCGCTCGTCCTTGAGCAGCCAGCCCAGCGGCTTGCGATGGATCTCGGGGATGAACATCACCGAGGTCTGCATGGGTAGGCGAATGCACCGAGGCCCCTGGTCGGTCGCCAGCCAGAAGCTGACCTGCGTACCCGCCGGAGTGTCGCGCCAATGCCGGGTCAGGACAAAACCCTGCTGTAAATCCACCGTACCGCACCTCGGCAATTGCTTTCAGGGCGTGATTCTACTCGGCATCCGGTCAAGGCGGCAGGTTAACTGTCATCTCACAAATCTGTTGCGGAATATGAATAACAATTACTATCATTCGCGCCGGAGTCGTATTCGCGCAGTGAGGAAGCGCACCGTGTTGCCCCCTTCCTCATCATTGACGGTTCACCGTCCGGATTGACCATGCCTCTGTGTAGCCGCCTCGCTGTGCCCTTTCGCCCTACCGTGCTTGCCCTTTGCTGCGCCCTTAGCGCTGCCGCGCAGGCCGATACGAGCAACACCCTGCAACTGGACGCCACGCGCATCGATGCCCAGGCCCCCGCGCCCGAGGCGTTGCCTGCGGTGTACGCCGGTGGGCAGGTTGCCCGTGGCGGGCAACTGGGCGTGCTGGGCAATCAGGACATCATGGACGTGCCGTTCAGCATGGCCTCCTACACCGAGCAATTGATTCGCGACCAGCAGGCGGAAACGGTCGGCGATGTGCTGCTCAATGACGCGTCCGTGCGCCAGGCGTCAGGGTATGCGAACCAGGCCCAGACTTTCATGATTCGCGGTTTGCCGTTGAATGGCGACGATATTTCCTATAACGGTTTGTACGGCATCCTGCCACGCCAGATTATGTCCACTGACGCGCTGGAACGTGTGGAAGTGTTCAAGGGCCCCAACGCGTTCATCAATGGCGTGACGCCGGGCGGCTCGGGGATCGGCGGCGGTGTGAACCTGCAACCCAAGCGCGCCGGTGACGTGCCGCTGCGCCGCTTCAGCACGGACATCAGCAGCGATGGCCGGGTGGGCGAGCATCTGGATATCGGGCAGCGCTTTGGTGAAGACCACCGTTTTGGCGCGCGGGTCAACCTGTCACAGCGCGAAGGCGACACCGGTATTGACGACGAAAACCAGCGGTCGAAACTGTTCGCGGCCGGCCTCGATTACCGTGGCGATGCACTGCGCCTGTCGGGTGATTTCGTGTATCAGAAGCAGCGTATCAATAGCGGACGCAACTCCGTGTTCCTGGGCAGCGCGACCCGCGTCCCGGATGCGCCTTCGGCGGATACCAACTATGCGCCCCGCTGGAGCAGCACCAACCTGGAGGACACCCTGGGCATGCTGCGCGCCGAGTACGACCTGAATGAAAACTGGACGGCTTACGCCGCAGGCGGTGCCAAACACAGCCGGGAAATGGGCCGGTATTCCTCGATTACCCTGACCGATAACCTCGGCAATGCCACCTCCAGCCGCTCGACCATTGCCCACGAAGAAGACAACGCCAGCCTGATGGCCGGCTTGAACGGCAAGTTCCAGACCGGCGCCGTCAGCCACCGACTCAACGTCGGCCTGGCCGGCATCTGGACCCAGGCGCGCAACGCCTATGTGTTCAACGGTTCACCGGCGGCAACCAACCTCTACAACCCTGTGACCGGCGCCCCACCCACGCTCAACACGCCGCGCAATACCCCCGGCACCGACTTCAGCGACCCGACCATTACCGCCAAGACGTTCGTGCGCAGCGCTGTGGTGTCCGACACTCTTGGTTTGTTCGACGACCGTCTGTTGGTGACATTGGGCGCACGTCGCCAGCAGATGGTGGTGCAGGGCTACAACTACATGAGCGGCACACGCACGGCCAACTACGACGAATCGATCACCACGCCGGTCTACGGCATTGTGTTCAAGCCGTGGGAGCACGTGTCGCTGTACGCCAACCGCATCGAAGGCCTCGCCCAGGGGCCCACCTCGCCCCTCAAATCCGGTGACCGGACGATCATCGGTGGCGGGCAAGCCTATGCACCGGCGCGCTCCAAGCAGATCGAAGCGGGCGTCAAGGTCGACATGGGCACCTATGGCGCCACCCTCGGCGTGTACCGTATCGAGCAGCCGGGGGCGGGTTATGCGCAAGTCATCGATGCAACCACCGCGCGCTATGTGCGCGAAGGCCAGCAGATCAACAAAGGCGTCGAACTGAACGTGTTCGGCGAACCGGTAAGTGGCCTGCGCTTGCTTGGGGGGGTGACGCTGATGAAGACCGAACTCAAGGGCACCCTCAACGGTGCCAACGACGGCAACCGCGCCATCGGCGTCCCTTCGTTCCAGCTCAACGCCGGTGTGGATTGGGACGTGCCCGGCCTGCAAGGCGTGACCCTCAATGGGCGCATGCTGCGCACGGGCGGCCAGTATGCCGACGCGGCGAACAACCTGAGCCTGCCCGCGTGGAACCGTTTCGACCTGGGTGCGCGCTACACCTTCGCGCTGGCTCAACGTGAGGTAACACTGGGCGCTACGATGGAGAACGTCGCCAACGAGAAATACTGGGAATCGGCCCAGGGTGGCTTCCTGAGCCAGGGCGACCCGCGGGTAGCGAAATTGTCGGCGACGATTGATTTCTAACAACACGGCGGTTGACGATGGGTATCAGCGTTGATGCCCGTTCGCGTCAGGCGCGCCTGGCGCTGTTCAGATAGTTTTCGATGTTGCCCATTTGCTCATCCCAGCCCCGGGAGTTCATCTTGAACGCTTTCTGGCGTCGAGCCTGGGGGACGTTGTCGAAACCCGATTCCACCACCCGCAGCAGAATGCCCGGCGCGCGATCCTCAAGGGTGAATTCCACCAGCGTCGGTTCTTCCTTGTCGTAGTCGATGTCTTTATCTACCGCAAAGGGATGCCACCAGAAAGAAAACAGCGTTTGCGGCAGGATGCGTTCGATCCTGGCCTTCCACACCACATGTTCGTAGCCTGGGTAGGTGATCTGCGCTTCAAGGGTTTCGCCGGTCACAAAGGTTTTTCCCTTGAGGGCGATACCGAACCAATCACCAAATCGCTCAGCATGGGTGAGCGCTTCCCACACCTGTTTACGTGATGCGTTGAGCAGGACTTTTCGTTCGATCCGATCCAATACGTGCATAAGTCACCTCCTCCATTGAACACTAGGCGACATCGACCAATGCGCAACTTTTGGTTATGCGCGATGATGATGTCCCCATCCTTGACCTGGTCATAGGTTATGACTGAACGCTTGAAAGGAAGTTGCTTTTGCAAAGGAGTGCGCTACCAGGTGGACCGCCTGGACATGCCCATCAGTCACTGCCACTGCAACAGTTGTCGCAAGGCGCACGCGGCCGCGTTTGTCGCCACGGCCGGCGTGATGCGCGAACACTTTCGCTGGACTCACGGTGAAGAATTGCTGTCGTCGTTCGAGTCATCACCGGGCAAGCAGCGCCATTTCTGCTCGCGCTGCGGCTCCCATCTGATCGCCGAACGCGCGCACCAACCCCACATAATCGTGCGGGTGGCGACGCTGGACGATGATCCGGGCATCAGGCCCACCGCCCATATCTGGACAAGCCATGATGTGCCCTGGCTTGTTGATGACGGCGTAGAGCGCTGGGGCGAATGGAAAGTCTGAGTCAGACGCGCGGGTCGCCAGGCGCTTTGGCCGGCGTCGCATATTGCGGCTTCAAATGACCCTCCTGGTCGAGCAGCCAGGCATCCATGATCTGCCGCACCACCGGGCCCGCTACTCGGCCACCGGCCTCACCGTTTTCGATCATCACTGAGATCACGATCTTAGGATGTTCGGCTGGCGCGAAGCCGACAAACAAGGCGTTATCGCGATGACGCTCCAGCGTCTTGTTGCGGTTGTAACGCTCGCCCTGCTTGATCGCCACCACTTGCGCGGTGCCGCTTTTGCCGGCGATTCGGTATTGGGCACCTTGCGCGGCCGCGCGGGCGATACCGCGTGGGTCGTGCATGACCAGTTGCATGCCGTGGTTGACCTGTTCCCAGTCACGCGGGTCCTTGAGGACTACGTTGGGCATCGGGTTCTCATCCACCGGTGGCACGCCGTTGATGGTCTTGGCCAGGTGCGGCCGGTTCCATACGCCTTTGTTGGCGATCAGCGCAGTGGCCTGGGCCAGCTGCAGCGGGGTGACCTGCATATAACCCTGGCCGATGCCCAGGATCACGGTTTCGCCGGGGAACCAGGGCTGGCGGCGTGTGGCGCGTTTCCAGGCCTGGGAAGGCATCAGCCCGGCGGACTCTTCGAACATGTCCAGGGACACCTTCTGACCCAGGCCGAATTCGGCCAGGTAATCATGCAGGCGATCGATGCCGAGTTTGTGGGCCAGGTCATAGAAGTAGGTGTCATTGGAGCGCATGATGGCGGCGTCCATATCTACCCAGCCGTCGCCGCTGTGGTTCCAGTTGCGGTATTTGTGATCGAAGTCCGGCAGCTGGTAGTACCCTGGATCGAACACGCGGGTTTGTGGTGTGACCACACCGCTGTCGAGACCTGCGATAGCCACTTCGGGCTTGATGGTCGAGCCTGGCGCATACAGTCCGCGCAGCACGCGGTTGAACAGCGGGCGGTCGATGGAATCATGCAACGCGGCATATTCCTTGAAGCTGATGCCGGTGACGAACAGGTTCGGGTCGAAACTCGGCTTGCTGACCATGGCCAGCACCTCACCGGTTTGCGGGTCCAGGGCAACCACCGAACCACGACGATCACCCAGGGCCTCTTCGGCGGCTTCCTGGAGCTTGACGTCGAGACTCAAGACAATGTTTTTACCGGGGATAGGGTCCGTGTGCTTGAGCACCCGCAACACCCGCCCCTGAGCGTTGGTTTCGACTTCTTCATAACCGACATGACCATGCAGTTCCGATTCGTAGAAGCGTTCGATGCCGGTTTTGCCGATCGATTGGGTGCCGCGGTATTCCACTGAATCGAGGGCTTTGGACTCTTTCTCGTTGATTCTTCCGACATAGCCAATGGAGTGAGCGAAGTGTGCACCCAATGGGTAGTGGCGAACGAACTGGGGCTCAACGTCTACACCCGGTAGGCGGAACTCGTTGACGGCCAGGACGGCGATCTGCTCTTCGGTCAGCTCGTAGAACAGCGTGACGGGAACAAACGGATGGCGGGCCTGTTTGAGCGCTTTGTCGAACACAGCGCGATCTTCGGCGGGCAGGTGTAACAAGCTGACGATCGCGTCCAACTCACCCTTGAGGTCGGTGGTGCGCTCGCGGGTGATGGTCAGGTTGTAGCTGGGCCGGTTGTCGGCCAGGACCACGCCGTTGCGGTCATAGATCAAGCCGCGCGTGGGGGTGATGGGCAGCACGTGGACGCGGTTGTTTTCGGAAATGGTGGAGTGATAGTCGTATTGCACGACCTGCAGGAAGTACATCCGGCCCACCAGTGCGCAGGTGATACCGATCACCAGGAGTGCGCAGGCAAGCAAACGTTTGTTGACCAGACGGTGTTCTTTTTCGTGGTCCTTGATGGGTATCGGTTCAGGCATTTCTACAGCATCTCGTTGAAAAAGGTCGACGCCGCATCCTGCGGATAAAGATCAATCCTTGTGAAAATGTGCTGCACCATACCAAAAATGCAGAAACACTTTGTATCGATTTGCCTCAACGGAGGGTTATTTCATCCAGGAAAGCGAAGGTGCGGTAGTAAGCGAGCGATGGGGCGGCGGCTGAAGAGTTGCTTTTCGAGCGCCCAAAACAAAACCCCTGTTTGCGTTAGCAAACAGGGGTTCTGGAATTTAATCTTGACGATGACCTACTCTCACATGGGGAAACCCCACACTACCATC
>NZ_JAFLXH010000055.1:0-24132 GCF_019891515.1 Pseudomonas sp. Wu6
CAACCACTTGCGCTTGCGATCTCTCGTAAGCGGGAGGCGAATTCTACAGCGTTACACGCTGCTGTCAACACCTCTTTTTCAACTTCCTTTTGGCTTCGATGAACTGAAGCGACTTGCTGTCGAAAACTACTTAACTCTTTGTTTACCAAGGAGTTTTCCGTTTCGACTGCGCCGGAAGTGGGGCGAATTATAGAGAGATATAATTCGCCGTCAACCCCTAATTAGAGACTTATTCGGATTTGAGCGTAATACGCGCAAATGCCTTCTTCCCCGCCTGGCAAACGTGGGTAGCGCCCAGCTCGTATATAAAGGTGCGATCGACCACTTCACCATCTATACGCACACCACCCGAACCGAGCAGGTCACGCGCCACCGCAGAGTTCTTCACCAAACCTGCCTTATTAAGGACTGCCGCGATCGGCATCGCCTCAGCCGCAGTCAATTCGATCTCCGGCAGGTCGTCCGGCAACTCGCCATCCTTCATGCGATTGCCCGCCGCACGGTGAGCGTTGGCCGCAGCCTCTTCACCATGGAAGCGCGCCACGATCTCTTCGGCCAGCTTGATCTTCACATCACGCGGGTTGGCACCCGCCTCCACATCAGCACGCAACGCATTGATTTCATCCATCGAGCGAAAGCTCAGCAATTCGAAGTAACGCCACATCAACGAATCCGGAATGGAAACCAGCTTGCCGTACATCACGCCCGGCGCTTCCTGGATACCCACATAGTTACCCAGGGACTTGGACATCTTCTTGACGCCATCCAACCCCTCCAGCAACGGCATGGTCAGAATGCACTGCGCTTCCTGCCCATAGGCGCGCTGCAGCTCACGCCCCATCAGCAGGTTGAACTTCTGATCCGTCCCGCCCAGCTCAACATCCGCACGCAAAGCCACCGAGTCATACCCCTGGACCAGCGGGTAAAGAAACTCATGGATCGCGATCGGCTGATTGGTGGAGTAGCGCTTGTCGAAGTCATCACGCTCAAGCATGCGTGCGACGGTGTACTGCGACGTCAGGCGAATGAAATCCGCCGGCCCCATCTGGTCCATCCAGGTGGAGTTGAAGGCCACCTCGGTTTTGGCCGGATCAAGGATTTTGAACACCTGGGTCTTGTAGGTCTCGGCATTGTCGAGAACCTGTTCGCGCGTCAGCGGTGGGCGCGTTGCGCTCTTGCCGCTCGGGTCGCCGATCATCCCGGTGAAGTCACCAATAAGGAAGATGACCTGATGCCCCAAGTCCTGGAACTGACGCAGCTTATTAATAAGCACGGTATGGCCAAGGTGCAGGTCAGGCGCGGTAGGATCAAAGCCTGCCTTGATACGCAGGGGCTGGCCACGCTTGAGCTTTTCTATCAGCTCGGCCTCGACCAACAGTTCTTCCGCACCACGTTTTATCAGCGCTAGCTGCTCTTCAACCGACTTCATAACAGACCCGCAAGGCTCAGATTCAAAAGGGAACCAACCATACAAGATCAGGGACTAATTACAAGTTTTGCCCTGTGAACGGACACCATTGCGCAAGCCCAGCGTTCGCGAGCTTGCGCCACAGATGATTTGGTTATATTTTATACAGTTATTTCATCTTCATCATGTCATTCATCTTTTCCATTTCATCTTCAAAGTCAAAATACTTATGACCACTGAACCGTCTAAAGCGCCGCCGCTTTACCCGAAGACCCACCTGCTCGCCGCAAGTGGTATCGCCGCCCTTCTCAGCCTGGCACTCCTGGTATTCCCTTCCAGTGACGTAGAAGCCAAACGAACATCCCTAAGCCTTGACCTGGAAAGTCCCGTTGAGCAACTGACACAAGATCAAGACGCTTCCGACGCGCAACAAGCCACAAATACCCCGAACGAGTCTCCGTTCGCGCAGATTGAAGACACCCCGCAAGAGACTCAAAACGCTGCTCAGGACAAGCCCGCAGCCGTCGCGCCCAAGAACGCCCAGCATCGCGAAGTGATCGTGAGCAAAGGTGACACACTGTCAACACTGTTCGAAAAGGTCGGATTGCCCGCCGCCACCGTCAATGACGTCCTCGCCACCGATAAGCAAGCCAAGCAGTTCACCCAGCTCAAACATGGCCAGAAGCTTGAATTCGAACTGACGCCCGACGGCCAACTGAATAACCTGCACACCAATATCAGCGACCTGGAAAGCATCAGCCTGAGCAAAAGCGCCAAGGGTTTTGCCTTCAATCGCATCACCACCAAGCCGGTCATGCGTTCTGCCTACGTACACGGCGTGATCAACAGCTCGCTGTCGCAATCCGCCGCCCGTGCCGGCCTGTCCCACAGCATGACCATGGACATGGCCAGCGTATTTGGCTACGACATCGACTTCGCCCAGGACATACGCCAGGGTGACGAATTCGATGTGATCTACGAACAGAAAGTCGCCAATGGCAAAGTAGTCGGCACCGGCAATATTCTCTCTGCGCGCTTCACAAACCGCGGCAAGACCTACACCGCCGTGCGCTACACCAACAAACAGGGCAACAGCAGCTACTACACGGCTGACGGCAACAGCATGCGCAAGGCGTTCATCCGTACACCGGTGGACTTCGCCCGTATTAGCTCGCGTTTCTCCATGGGTCGCAAGCATCCAATTCTGAACAAAATCCGCGCCCACAAAGGTGTCGACTACGCCGCTCCGCGTGGCACGCCAATCAAGGCAGCCGGCGACGGCAAGGTCCTGTTGGCCGGGCGTCGCGGTGGTTACGGCAACACGGTGATCATCCAGCACGGCAATACCTACCGCACGCTGTATGGCCACATGCAAGGGTTCGCCAAGGGCGTGAAAACCGGTGGAAACGTGAAGCAGGGCCAAGTGATCGGTTATATCGGCACGACTGGCCTGTCCACCGGGCCGCACTTGCACTATGAGTTCCAGGTCAACGGTGTACACGTTGATCCACTGGGCCAGAAGCTGCCGATGGCCGACCCCATTGCCAAGGCAGAGCGCGCGCGCTTCATGCAGCAAAGCCAACCGTTGATGGCCCGCATGGATCAGGAACGCTCCACCCTGTTGGCTTCGGCGAAGCGTTAAGGTATGCCGCGCTATATAGGTGTGATGTCCGGGACCAGCCTCGATGGCCTGGATATCGCCCTCATCGAGCAGGATTCGGCGCTCAGCCTGATCGCCACCCACTACATCCCCATGCCTGCCGAGCTGCGCGCCGAGCTGCTCAGCCTGTGCGCCAGCGGGCCGGATGAGATTGCCCGCTCGGCCATCGCCCAGCAGTCCTGGGTAACACTCGCCGCCCAAGGCATCCACGCCTTGCTGGCCCAGCAAAACCTCACCCCTCACGACATCCGCGCGATTGGCAGCCATGGGCAGACCATCCGCCATGAACCCGCCCGGGGCTTTACGGTACAGATCGGCAATCCGGCATTACTCGCCGAGCTGACGGGCATCACGGTGGTCAGCGACTTCCGCAGCCGCGACGTCGCCGCAGGTGGCCAGGGCGCCCCTTTGGTACCGGCCTTTCACGAGGCGCTGTTCGGTGAACGTGCCGGCAACCGTGCCGTGCTGAACGTCGGTGGCTTCAGCAACCTGAGCCTGATAGAAACCGGCAAACCTGTATCGGGCTTTGACTGCGGCCCGGGCAATGTCTTGCTGGACGCGTGGATTGATCACCAACGCGGCGAGCCGTTTGATCGTGACGGGCAATGGGCAGCCAGTGGCAAGGTTCAGCCGCCGCTACTAGACACGCTGCTCAGCGATGCTTTTTTCGCGACCAAAGGGCCCAAGAGTACCGGAAGAGAAGTGTTCAACCTGGACTGGCTGCAGCACCATCTCGGCGAGTTGCCGGCGTTTCTTCCCGAGGATGTGCAAGCCACATTGCTCGAGCTGACCGCCCTGACCATCGTCGAATCCCTGCAAAGCGCTCAACACCAGACCGACACCCTGCTGGTCTGCGGCGGTGGCGCCCATAACGGGACGCTGATGAATCGACTGGCTGCACTGCTACCGTCCACCCAGGTCAGTAGCACAGCCACCTATGGCGTAGACCCGGACTGGGTGGAAGCCATGGCCTTCGCCTGGCTGGCCCATTGCTGCCTTGAAGGCATCGCCGCGAACCGCCCGAGCGTCACCGGTGCTCGCGGGCTGCGGGTGCTGGGCGCGATCTACCCCGCCTGAGCGCCAGACAGCACAACGCCGCTTGGCCGATCAAAGCCAAGCGGCGTTTTTGTATCCGTGCAGGTTTCTTTATACGTGCAGGCCAGGCGTTCGATCAGATCGAGAACGAAGACCCGCAACCACAGGTAGTCGTGGCGTTGGGGTTCTTGATCACGAAACGCGACCCTTCCAGCCCTTCCTGATAATCCACTTCAGCCCCCGCCAGGTACTGGAAGCTCATCGGATCCACAACCAGGCTCACGCCCTCGCGCTCAACGATGGTGTCATCGTCGGCCACATCTTCATCGAAGGTAAAACCGTACTGAAACCCTGAACAACCGCCGCCCGTAACAAATACGCGCAGCTTCAAGCGATCATTACCCTCTTCATCGACCAGGCTCTTCACCTTGTGCGCAGCACCGTGGGTGAATTGCAAAGCCGTGGGGGTGAAGGATTCAACGCTCATGCTGATAATCTCCCGGCGTAGCGCCGTCATATGCGTAATAGCGAGCATTATCCGCTTCTCCTAGAAAAGCGGTCAACTATTATGCGGGGCAGCGGCAAGCTTCAAGCCTTAAGCTACACGCTTGCCGCTGACAACTTGAAGCTTGCAGCCGCTTTTAAGGCAGCATCCCTGCGTGGGACAGGCCGAGCTTCTCATCCAGGCCAAACAGGATGTTCATATTCTGCACCGCCTGGCCCGACGCACCCTTGACCAGGTTGTCGATCACCGACAGCACCACCACCAGGTCGCCGTCCTGCGGACGATGCACCGCAATCCGGCACACGTTGGCGCCGCGCACGCTGCGGGTTTCCGGATGGCTGCCCGCCGGCATCACGTCGACGAAGGGCTCATTGGCATAACGCTTTTCGAACAATGCCTGCAGGTCAACCGACCGATCGACAACCGTCGCGTACAAGGTGGAGTGAATCCCGCGGATCATCGGCGTCAGGTGCGGCACGAAGGTCAGGCCCACGTCCTTACCCGCAGCGCGGCGCAGCCCCTGACGGATCTCAGGCAAATGACGATGCCCTTTGACCGCATAAGCCTTCATGCTTTCCGACGTCTCGGAATACAGCGAGCCTACCGCAGCACCGCGACCGGCGCCGCTGACACCGGACTTGCAGTCAGCGATCAAACGCGAGGCGTCCGCCAGGCCTGCTTCCAGCAACGGCAGGAAACCCAGCTGAGTCGCCGTCGGATAGCAACCCGGCACCGCAATCAGGCGGGCCTGCCTGATCTGCTCACGATTGACTTCCGGCAAGCCGTACACCGCTTCTTCCAGCAACTCTGGCGCGCCGTGAGGCTGGCCGTACCATTTGGCCCACTCATCGGCATCCTGCAGGCGGAAGTCGGCGGACAGATCGATCACCTTGGTGCCCGCCGCCAACAGTTCACCGGCCAATGCATGCGCGACCCCGTGAGGCGTGGCGAAGAACACCACGTCACAGGCACCCAGTGTCTTGATGTCCGGCACGCTGAAGGCCAGGCCGTCGTAGTGGCCTCGCAGGTTCGGGTACATATCGGCCACGGCCAGGCCCGCCTCGGAGCGTGAAGTGATGACCACCACCTCAGCCTGCGGATGCTGAGCCAACAGACGCAGCAATTCGACACCGGTGTAACCCGTGCCGCCGACGATACCGACCTTGACCATAAACCTGCCCTCAACGAACCACTGGAAAGCCGTCGATAATAGGGTCCGTATCGTCCTGCGACAACCGCCAACGTGACGTACGGGCGCTTGAGCTACTACTATCTTCGCTACCGTGAACCTGGGAATAACTAAAAATGCTTTATCTATGGGTCAAAGCCTTCCATATCGTCAGCATCGTCTGCTGGTTTGCTGGGCTGTTCTACCTGCCACGCCTGTTTGTCTACCACGCCCAAAGCGAGGACACCGTCAGCAAGGAGCGCTTCAGCGTCATGGAGCGCAAGCTGTACCGCGGCATCATGGGCCCTGCGATGATCGCCACGCTGGTCTTCGGCATCTGGTTGCTGGTGCTTAACCCCGGTATTTTCCAATCGGGCGCGTGGATCCACGCCAAGCTCACCCTGGTCGTCCTGTTGATCGGCTATCACCACATGTGCGGCGCGCAGGTAAAACGCTTCGCCCGTGGTGAAAACAGCCGCAGCCATGTCTTTTATCGCTGGTTCAATGAAGTGCCGGTCCTGATATTGCTGGCAATCGTAATTCTGGTCGTGGTCAAACCGTTTTAACTTCAATTACTCGGGGGAACCTCCAATGTCGCTGCCCGCCCTGCTTGACCAACGCCTGCGCCTGCCCGTGGTGGCTGCCCCCATGTTCCTGATCTCCAACCCGCAACTGGTGCTGGCCTGCTGCCGCAACGGGGTGGTCGGCAGTTTCCCGGCGCTCAACCAACGCGAAAGCAGCGGCTTCAAGGCCTGGCTGGAGGAAATCGAAGCAGGCCTGGCGCAGCTGGATAACCCCGCCCCCTATGCCGTCAACCTGATCGCACACAACAGCAACCCACGGCTTGAAGCCGACCTGGCCCTCTGCGTCGAGCACCAAGTGCCCATCGTCATCACCAGCCTTGGTGCCGTGAAGGAGTTGGTCGATGCAGTGCACAGCTACGGCGGCCTGGTGTTTCACGACGTCACCACCCGTCGTCACGCCGAAAAAGCCGCTGAAGCGGGCGTCGATGGGTTGATCGCGGTCGCCGCCGGCGCAGGTGGTCATGCCGGCACCTGGAGTCCCTTTGCGCTGATTGCCGAGATACGCCAGTTCTTCGACAAAACCCTGCTGCTCGCCGGCTGTCTCAACCACGGTCGGGAAATTCTCGCCGCCCAACTGCTCGGTGCGGACCTGGCGTATCTCGGCACGCGCTTTATCGGTACCACCGAAAGCCAAGCACCGGATGCGTATAAAGAGATGCTGCTCACAGCGCACGCCGCCGACATCGTGCACACTCCGGCTGTTTCCGGCGTGCCTGCAAGCTTCATGCGCCAGAGCCTGGAAAACGCCGGTTTTGATCTCGCTGCCCTCCAGGGCAAAGGTGAGGTCAATGTCGGCTCCAAGCTCAAACCGTTGAGCGATGAGGCCAAGGCATGGAAGACTGTATGGTCGGCCGGCCAAGGCGTCGGTGAGATCAATGATTTACCCGGCGTGGATGAACTCGTCGCACGCCTGGACGCTCAATACCGCCAGGCACGCGAAAACGCAGCACAATTGCGCTGGCCACGTTGACCCAGATGCCAGGCCTGCCAATTGAGCCGGCCTGCACAACCTCCCTGAAAAAAGTGCCAAGGATGCCCGCATGAGCGACAACCGTTTCAAGATTGTGTTTGACGGAGCCTTGCGCCCGGGTGTCGAAAGCACCACCGCCAAGCTGAACCTCGCCGAGCTGTTCAAGAGCGACGTCGAGGCGATCGAAAAGCTGTTCACCGGCCGCGAGGTCGCGCTCAAGCGCGATCTGTCACGTGCCGACGCTGAAACCTATCTCACCGCGCTGCAGAACGCCGGAGTCGACGCACGTATCGAGGCCGAACAACCTGTGGCTTTCAGCCTTGCCGAAACCCACGAGACAGGCTCGTCCGCGCCGGACTTCTCAACCTCCGCCGCATCACCGTATGCACCACCACGCGCCGCCGTCGGCGATAACCTGCCGGAGTATTCCACGCTCAAGGTCTTCACCATCCACGGGCGTATCGGTCGCCTGCGCTATCTCGCCTGGACGCTGGCACTGACCGTCGCGATGCTGGTGGCTGGCGGGATCATCAGTACCGTGGGTTTCGCGGTGGCTACTGCTTCGCCAACGATCGCAATCATTCTCGGCTCGCTGCTGGGTTTCGCACTGTTTGTGGGACTTGTGGTCGTCAGCGTGCAAATCGGCGTGCAGCGCCTGCACGACATCGGCTGGTCTGGCTGGCTGTACCTGCTGAACCTGGTTCCGGTGGTGAACAGCATTTTCCCTCTGCTGCTGCTGGTATGGCCGGGCAACACCGGCGCCAACCAGTACGGTGCACCTCCACCGCGCAACTCCACGGCGGTTAAAATCCTCGCCTCGTTGTGGCTGGCGTTCATCCCATTGATGCTCATCGTCGTGGTAACCCTGGGCATGAACGGCTACCTGGACCAACTGGAAGCCAACATGGGCGGCGGCTATGAAAGCAGCTCCATTACCGCCGACGACGCCGCCGCCCCAGACGTCATGGTCGAGGACGAAGCAGCGCAGAGTGCTGACGACACGGCCGAACCTGTAGACTCTCCAGAACAGTGAAGAAACGCCCCCCCGCCTGTGATGCCTCTGTCACAGGCTCGGTGGCGTGGCGATGGAGAAAGGCATGACCCGTTACGCTCTGATCACCGGTGCCTCCAGCGGTATCGGCCTGGCTTTGGCCGAAGCACTGGCTCGACGTGGCCGCAGTTTGATTCTGGTGGCCCGCCAGCGTGATCAGTTGGAAAGCATTGCAACCGAATTGACTCAACGTTTCGGCGTCGAGGTGCTGTTCCGTGCCTGCGACCTGGGCGAGCCGCTGCGGTTGTCAGGTTTTTTGCTGGAACTCGAAGAGGGTGAGCGACAGATCGACCTGTTGGTCAACTGCGCCGGTATCGGCACCAGCGGGCCGTTCCTGGCCCAGGACTGGATGACCGAGCAGGACCTGATCGAAGTCAACATCCTCGCCCTGACCCGCATGTGTCACGCTCTGGGCAATGCCATGGCGCTGCATGGCGGCGGGCAGATTCTCAACGTCGCCTCGGTTGCCGCCTTCCAGCCGGGCCCGTGGATGAGCAGCTACTACGCGAGCAAAGCCTATGTACTGCACTTCTCCGAAGGCCTGCGCGAGGAGCTCAAGACCTGTGGCATCAAGGTTTCGGTGCTCTGCCCCGGGCCTACGCGCACCGCTTTCTTCGGCACCGCGCAAATGGACACTGCAAAACTCGACCGCAGCCAGCAGTTGATGAGCCCCGAAGAAGTCGCGCTCTTCACCGTGCGTGCGTTGGAGAAGAACAAGGCGATCATCATTCCGGGGCGCCGCAACCGCTGGCTCGCCTTCAGCCCGCGCCTGAGCCCGCGCTGGCTTACCCGAAAAATTGCCGGTGCGATCAACAAGGCCTATTGCCCGCGTTGAGCGCCCCAGTACACTGACCCTCTCGTTCACTATGGAGAAACAGCTGTGGATACTCTGTTCACCAAGATCATCAATCGAGAAATACCGGCGAACATCATCTATGAAGATGACCAGGTGCTGGCTTTCCACGATATCGCCCCGCAGGCGCCGGTGCATTTCCTGGTCATCCCGAAAAAGCCCATTCGCACCCTCAACGACCTGACCGAGGACGATAAAGCCCTGGCCGGCCATATTCTGTTCACGGCCCAACGCCTGGCGGTGGAGCAAGGCTGCGAGAAAGGCTTTCGCGTGGTGATGAACTGCAACGAAGACGGCGGGCAGACCGTGTACCACATCCATATGCACGTGCTGGGTCAGCGCCAGATGAACTGGCCGCCGGGCTGAGTGCACCGGGGCAAATTGACTCAGCGCAAACGCGCCGTCCTCTCTTGCGGTAAACTGGCCGCCGAGATTCTTTCCGGAGGTCAGCATGACTACCCAACGTCACTACTCGCCGATTGACCGTCTGTTACTGCAAGCCGACACAGCCATGCGTACGCTGCTGCCATTCAGCGGCCAACCGTATCGTCCGTCACCGGCCATCGTGCAGCCGGACGCGCAGATGAGCGAGAGCGAGACCCGCCACGTGGCCGGCCTGATGCGTATCAACCATACCGGTGAAGTCTGTGCCCAGGCGTTGTACCAGGGCCAGGCACTGACCGCCAAGTTGCCGCAGATACGCGCGGCAATGGAGCATGCGGCCGAGGAAGAGATCGACCACCTGGCCTGGTGCGAACAACGCATTCGCCAATTGGGCAGTCATACCAGTGTGCTGAACCCAGTGTTTTATGGCTTGTCGTTCGGGATTGGCGCCGCTGCCGGCCTGATCAGCGACAAGGTCAGCCTGGGTTTTGTCGCGGCAACCGAGCATCAGGTGTGCAAGCACCTGGACGAACACCTTGAACAACTGCCGGCCGAGGACCAAAAGTCACGGGCCATTCTCGAGCAGATGCGCATCGACGAAGAGCATCACGCAGAAAGCGCGCTGGATGCCGGCGGCTTTCGCTTCCCTGCGCCGGTGAGGTTCGGCATGAGTCTGTTGGCCAAGGTCATGACCAAAAGCACCTATCGGATTTGAAAGCACGAAGAGCGCAAAACCCGGCACCTGCGCAAGGGTGACGCGGAGCGTCACGAGAATGCATTCCCACGCGGAGCGTGGGAACGATCATCTCGCAGAGCGTGGGAATGATCATGTAAAAAGGGCGCTATCAAAGCGCCCTTCTTTTTGCCCGTCGTTCTACGATCAACCCAACTCGATAATTTCGTAATCATGGGTGATGGCTACACCGGCCGCGCCGAGCATGATCGAGGCCGAGCAGTATTTCTCTGCCGACAGCTCGATGGCACGCTTGACCTGCGCCTCCTTCAGCGCCCGGCCCTTGACCACAAAATGCATATGAATCCTGGTAAACACCTTGGGATCTTCGGTGGCACGCTCGGCCTCCAGAAAGGCTTCGCAGCTTTCCACGGCCTGACGGGATTTTTTCAGGATACTGACCACATCGAAATTGCTGCAACCGCCGACACCCAGCAGCAGCATTTCCATCGGGCGTACACCCAGGTTGCGGCCACCGGCTTCCGGCGGGCCGTCCATGACCACCACGTGGCCACTGCCCGACTCACCGAGGAACATGGCTTCGCCCGCCCATTGGATGCGTGCCTTCATCGCCCAGACTCCACTGCTAAAAAAGGGTCGCCAGCTTAGCACAGGGCCTCAGGACAGCCGTGCACTGCATGAAAACGATCAATAAACAGCGTTTGCCGGTGAAATACGCTAATCGAGTCAGAATGTGTCTGGTAAGCTGGCGCCAAATCAATGGCGCATTGCCATCCTTTGTACAGCGTACGTCAATGCCGGTATCGCTGATAAAAACAAATCCAACCCCATCGCGCAGTCTTTCGGGATACAACCATGGTTGCTCTTACTCCCACACCCAAGATCAAGAACCTCGACAAGCTGCTGATGCATTGCCAGCGCCGGCGTCATCCGGCCAAGCACAACATCATCTGCGCGGGCGAGCGCTCCGAAACCCTGTTCTTCATTATCAAGGGCTCGGTCACCATCCTGATCGAGGACGAAGACGGTCGCGAGATGATCATTGCCTACCTCAACACCGGGGATTTCTTTGGCGAGCTGGGACTGTTCGAGCAAGCGGGCAAGGAGCAGCAGCGCAGCGCTTGGGTACGCACCAAGGTGGAGTGCGAAGTGGCCGAGATCAGCTATACGAAATTTCGCGAACTGGCCCAACAGGATCCGGACATTCTGTATGCCTTGAGCGGGCAGATTGCCCAGCGCCTGCGGGATACCACGCGCAAGGTCGGCGACCTGGCATTCTTCGATGTGACCGGGCGTGTCGCTCGCTGCCTGCTGGAGCTGTGCAAGCAACCTGACGCCATGACCCACCCCGATGGCATGCAGATCAAAGTCACACGCCAGGAAATCGGGCGCATCGTCGGCTGTTCGCGGGAAATGGTGGGGCGCGTGCTCAAGGATCTGGAAGAGCGCAACCTGGTGCACGTCAAAGGCAAGACAATGGTGGTGTTCGGCACCCGTTAACCTGGCAGCAAGCCTGCCAGCATCTGACGGTACAAGGTGTCGAGCCGGCCGATTACATCGGGCGCGGTGAACACCTCGTGCAGTGCGATATGGCTCTCGGCCCGCACCCGTTGCTCCAGACCACAGGCTTCATTGAAACGATTGACCGCCATAATCAACTCATCGCGATCATTGTCCAGCAATAAGGCACCGTGCACCAAGCCCACCGGGCGACCGCCGCTCTGGCGCCAACGTTGGGCCGTGCCGACCATTTTCCGGCCGTTGAGATTGACGTTGTAACGACCGTCGCAGAACGCGCCGTCGATTTCGCCAACGGATGCGTCGCCGCCCAACTCGGTCAATACATCACAAATCGGCTGGCACAACCGTCGGTAGCCGGTTTCGATGCGCCCTTGATCACCTTCACTGCGCGCAGGCGCGTAGACCAGGGCGATATTGACAGTAGCGGCGGACTGCGGCACCGGCTCACCGCCGGTCTCGCGCAACAACACCGGCCAACCCGCGTCTGCTGAGACCTGGCTGGCGGCTTCAAAGGCCGGTAATCGGCTCAAACGGCGTGGCATGACCAAGGCTTGATCGTTGGGCTGCCAGAACAACAGACCGAATTCCTGCTCACCGGCGCAGACGGCGGCCAGCAAGGCTTGTTCGGCTGCAAGCCCTGCTTCTACCGTCATCGAAACCGGCTTGGTCATTAACATTTACCCACCTGAATAAGCACAAAACCAATGTGGGAGGGGGCAAGCCCCCTCCCACACTTTTTTACTGCATTTCAAAAACGGACCGACTGCGCTGGAATCAATCCAGGGTCGAACCGCTGACCGTCACGCCACGCTCCGGGAAGAACAGACGCTGCAGTTCGGCCCCTGGGTTCTCCGCGCGCATGAACGTCTCGCCGACCAGGAACGCATACACTTCGCTGATTTCCATCAACTCCACATCGGCGCGGTTGACGATGCCGCTCTCGGTAATCACCAGGCGATCACGCGGAATACGCGGCAGCAGATCAAGGGTGGTTTCCAGACTGACGTCAAAGGTATGCAAGTTACGGTTGTTGACCCCCACCAGTGGGGTGTCGAGGATTTTCAGCGCGCGCTCCAGCTCGTCGCCATCATGCACCTCGACCAGTACATCCAGGCCCACACCCTTGGCCACAGCCGCCAGCTCGGCCATCCTCACGTCATCCAGGGCGGAAACGATCAGCAGCACACAGTCGGCACCCAGCGCGCGGGCTTCGACGATCTGGTAGGGATCAACCATGAAATCCTTGCGAATCACCGGCAACTTGCACGCGGCGCGTGCCTGCTGCAGGAATAAGTCGGAACCCTGGAAGTAATCGATGTCAGTCAGTACGGACAGGCAGGTCGCTCCGCCCTTTTCATAACTGGCGGCGATTTCATGTGGCACGAAGTGCTCGCGGATAACGCCTTTGCTCGGGGAGGCCTTCTTGATCTCAGCGATCACAGCCGGCTGCTTGAGCTTGGCCTGGGCGATCAAGGCATTGGCAAAACCGCGCGGTGCATCGGCAGCCTTTGCCTGGGCTTCCAGTTCAGCCAGGCTCACACGGGCACGGCGCTCGGCAACTTCTTGAGCCTTGCGCGCCAGGATTTTTTCCAGAACGGTGGGAACACTCATGCTTCATTCTCCATCTTGAATATGGCGGTGAATGCTCCGAGTTCTTCGAGTTTCTCGCGAGCCAGACCGGTGTGCAATGCATCGTGAGCCAGGGCCACACCTTCCTTAAGACTATAGGCATGGTCCGCTGCGTAAAGTGCCGCGCCCGCATTGAGCACAATCATTTCTGCGGCTTTTTGACCGTTTTCGGTTTTGCGTCGCCCCAATGCATCACGAATCAAATCAAGCGACGCCGCCGGGCTTTCCACCGCCAGGCCATGCAGGCTCTGGCTCTTCATGCCCAGGTCCTCAGGCTCGACCCAGTATTCAGTGACCTGGTCGTCCTTCAGCTCTGCCACGAAGGTCGGTGCGGCCAGGCTGAATTCATCCAGGCCGTCTTTGGAGTGCACCACCAGCACATGCTTGCTGCCCAGGCGCTGCAGCACTTCAGCCAACGGCCGGCACAACGCCTGGCTGAAGACACCGACGACCTGATGTTTCACACCGGCCGGATTCGTAAGCGGGCCGAGCATATTGAACAGGGTACGCAGGCCGAGGTCCTTGCGCGGGCCGGCGGCGTGTTTCATCGCGCCGTGGTGGGACTGGGCAAACATGAAGCCAATGCCGACGCTGTCAATGCAGCGTGCCACCTGTACCGGCGTCAGGTTCAGGTAGATACCGGCGGCTTCCAGCAAGTCGGCGCTGCCACTTTTGCCGGACACCGCGCGATTGCCGTGCTTGGCCACGGTGCAACCCGCTGCCGCGACCACGAACGAGGACGCCGTCGATACGTTGAAAATGTTCGCACCGTCGCCGCCGGTGCCGACCACATCGACCACGCCGTCGAGGGTCTTGAGCTCGACCTTGTCCGCCAGTTCACGCATCACCGACACGGCGCCAACGATTTCGTCGATGCTTTCGCTCTTCATGCGCATGGCCATCATAAAGGCGCCGATCTGTGCGTCGGAGCACTGACCGGTCATGATCTCGCGCATCACATCGCTCATTTCAGCGGTGCTCAGGTCCAGGTGACCGACGATACGGCCCAGGGCAGTCTTGATATCCATGGAAAATCCTTAGCGCGTGCCGCCGCTCTGCTTGAGAAAATTGGCGAACAGCTCGTAGCCCTGCTCGGTCAGGATCGATTCAGGGTGAAACTGCACCCCTTCGATATTCAGTGTCTTGTGGCGCAGGCCCATGATCTCATCGACCGAGCCGTCCTCCAGCTGGGTCCAGGCCGTCAGTTCCAGGCACTCGGGCAGGGTTTCGCGCTTGACCACCAGGGAATGGTAACGGGTCACGGTTACAGGATTGTTGAGCGCCTGGAAGACACCCAGGTCCTTGTGAAATACCGGGCTGGTCTTGCCGTGCATCACCTGGCGCGCGCGCACCACATCACCGCCAAAGGCCTGACCAATGGACTGGTGTCCCAGGCACACGCCCAGAATCGGCAGCTTGCCGGCGAAATACTGGATGGTTTCCAGGGAGATGCCCGCTTCGGTCGGTGTGCACGGGCCGGGCGAAACCACGATGCGCTCAGGGTTCAGCGCAGCGATCTGGGCGACTGTCAGTTCGTCGTTGCGCACCACCTTGACCTCGGCACCCAGCTCGCCCAGATACTGCACAACGTTGTAGGTAAAGGAATCGTAGTTATCAATCATCAGCAACATGTGGGTTCAAACCTCTTGAATTCACTGATTTCAAATGACCGCCTTCCAGGCATTTGGCCCGCTGCCGGACGCACGTTCCGGTTGCCGGGGTGAGCGGCAAGGGGCGTCAAACAGGGTGAAGAAGGCAAATCGGTACAGGTCCGGCCAGGCCGGCGGAGAAAAATGTCAGGCGCGCCAACGCCAACGGGCGTGTGCCTTGACTACTCGCATCAAGAGTCTGCTGATGATCAACACGGGGAGGGTCTCATTCATACGTCCAGGCACAGTAACGTAGCCTCGCCAACCGTGCAATATGGCGCCGCAAATACGGGCTGGGCTCAATGCGATGCCCACAGCAAAATTCGGTTTTGCCCTGTAGAAAACGCTCGATATTTTGCTAGTGTTTCGGTTCCGACACAAAAACAACTCAATGGAATATTCCATGCTCAGAACTCCGTTCTTCGCGCCCCTGGCCGCCGGCTTGCTTTCCCTGGCTTGTGCACAGGCTCATGCAGCATCGTCACCCTATTCAACGATGGTGGTATTCGGTGACAGCCTGGCCGATGCCGGCCAGTTTCCCGACGGCAGTGCCGGATCGACCCTGCGCTTCACCAACCGTACCGGGCCGACATTCCAGGGAGACTATGGTCTGGTTTCTTCGACGCTGCTCGGCGCGAAGCTGGGTGTAGCGCCAAACGACCTGAATGCCTCCACCTCACCGGTGCGCGCGATCCAGGGCTTGCCGGACGGAAACAACTGGGCGGTCGGCGGCTACCGTACCGACAATATCCTCGACTCCATCACCAACGTCTCCAACGCGGCGATCCCGCCCGGCAATGCCGGGGGCGGCACGGTGCTGCGCAGTCGACAGGGTTACCTGCCGGCAAACGGCGGGCTGGCCGATCCGAATGCGCTGTACTTTTTGTCCGGTGGCGGCAATGACTTCCTCCAGGGGCGCGTACTCAGCCACGCTCAAGCGGTCGCCGCCGGCGGGCGATTGGCCGACAGTGCCCAAGCCCTGCAACAAGCCGGTGCGCGTTACATCATGGTATGGATGTTGCCCGACATCGGCCTGACGCCGGCCGTCAACGGCACGCCGCAGCAGGCAGCGACGTCGGCCCTGAGCGCTGTTTTCAACCAGTCCCTGGTACAGCGCCTGTCGCAAATCGATGCGCAAGTCATACCACTGAACATTCCATTGTTATTGAATGAAGCCTTTGCCAATCCGGCCCGCTTCGGCCTCGCCATCGGGCAAAACCTCACGGGCACCTGCTTCAGTGGCAACAGTTGCACCGCCAATCCGGTGTACGGCATCGGTGGCACCAACCCGGACCCGACCAAGCTGATCTATAACGACTCGGTCCACCCGACCATCGCCGGGCAACAGCTGATCGCCGACTACGCCTATTCGCTGCTCGCCGCGCCGTGGGAAATCACGCTGCTGCCGGAAATGGCCCAAGGCACATTGCGCGCCCACCAGGATGAGTTGCGCAATCAATGGCAGGCAGACACCGGCCACTGGCAAGCCGTCGGCCAATGGCGAGCGATCGTGGCAGTCGGTGGCCAACGGCTGGATTTCGACGACCAGAACAGCTCGGCAAGCGGCGATGGCAGCGGTTACAACCTCAATATCGGCGGCAGCTACCGACTCAACGAAGCCTGGCGCGTAGGCGTCGCCGCGGGCCTGTACCGCCAGACACTGGAAGCCGGCGCCAGCGATTCGGATTACAAGCTCAACAGTTACATGGGCACCGCGTTTGCCCAGTATCAGCAGAATCACTGGTGGGCCGATGCGGCCTTGACCGGCGGCAAACTGGACTTCGACAACCTCAAGCGCAAGTTCGCCCTGGGCGTCAGCGAAGGGTCGGAGAAAGGTGACACCGATGGCTGGCTCTGGGCCTTGAGCGGCCGCGTGGGCTACGACATCGCTGCGCCAGGCAGCGACTGGCACTTGTCGCCCTTCATCAGCGCCGATTACGCGCGCGTCGAAGTCAACGGCTACTCGGAGAAAGACAGCCGCTCCACCGCCCTGACCTTTGATGACCAACAGCGCGACTCCAAACGCCTTGGCGTCGGCCTGCAAGGCAGCTACCGCATCACCCCGCAGACCCAGGTGTATGGGGAAGTGGCGCATGAGCATGAGTTCGAGAACGACACGCAGAAGGTCAACATCGCGCTCAACAGCGTGCCGGGGATCGACTTCAAGCTGGACGGGTATACGCCGCGCAGCAATTCGGATCGCTTGAGCCTGGGTGTCAGCCACAAGCTGACGCAGGAACTGGCGTTACGCGCGGCGTATAACGTGAGGAAGGATGACAACCTGACCCAGCAAGGGGTCAGTGTCGGGGTGAGCCTGGATTTCTAGCCAATCCTGAAACCAACACAAACCAATGTGGGAGGGGGCTTGCCCCCGATAGCAATGTGTCAGCCAGTGCATCATGAACTGAAAGATCGCTATCGGGGGCAAGCCCCCTCCCACATTTGAATCACATTCGGCTTCAGTCCTGCGGGGTTTGCTCGGCCAGCGCCACCGCCCGGAACATCGCGCGGCGCTTGTTCAGGGTTTCTTCCCATTCCAGGGCGGGCACCGAGTCAGCCACAATGCCGCCACCGGCCTGCACATGCAGTTCGCCATCCTTGATCACTGCCGTACGGATCGCAATCGCGGTGTCCATGTTGCCGTTCCAGGCGAAATACCCCACGGCGCCGCCGTAGACGCCCCGCTTGACCGGCTCCAGTTCGTCGATGATTTCCATCGCGCGAATCTTCGGCGCGCCCGACAAGGTACCGGCCGGCAGAATGGCACGCAGTGCGTCCATCGCGGTCAACCCGGCTTTCAGTTCCCCGGTGACGTTGGACACAATGTGCATCACATTGGAGTACCGTTCGATGACCATCTTCTCGGTCAACTTCACCGAGCCGATTTCCGAGACACGCCCCGTGTCATTGCGCCCCAGATCAATCAGCATCAGGTGCTCGGCGATTTCCTTGTCATCGCTCAACAGGTCTTCTTCCAGCGCCAGGTCCGCTTCTTCGGTAGCGCCACGCGGGCGCGTACCGGCGATGGGCCGCACGGTGATCAGGTTGTCTTCGACGCGCACCAGCACTTCCGGTGAACTGCCCACCACGTGGAAATCACCGAAGTTGAAGAAGTACATGTACGGCGTCGGGTTGAAGCAGCGCAGCGCCCGGTACAGGTCAATCGGCGCCGCCTTGAAATCAATCGACATCCGTTGCGAAGGCACCACCTGCATGCAGTCGCCGGCGAGGATGTATTCCTTGATGGTGTCCACTGCGCGCTCGTAGTCCGCTTGCGTGAAGCTGGAACGAAACACCGGGTCAGCGGCAGGCGGACGGCTGAGGTCCAGGCCACGACGCGGCGTGATCGGCTGGCGCAGCTTGTCCAGCAGTGCTTCGAGACTGGCCTGGCCTTGTTCGTAGGCATCCGCCCGGGAGGGGTCGGCCAGCACAATCGCGTGCATCTTGCCGGCGAGGTTGTCGAACACCACGACCGCATCGGAGACCATCAGCAGGATGTCCGGTACGCCCAGCGGGTCCGGGTTCGGACATTTACCCAGGCGCTGCTCCACGTAGCGCACGCAGTCATAACCGAAATACCCCACAAGGCCGCCGTTGAAACGAGGCAGGCCGGCAATGGTCGGCACGTTGTAGCGCGCCTTGAAGGCCTCGACGAAGGCCAGCGGGTCGTCTACGTCATGGCTTTCGATCTCGACGCCATCATGGGTGATGCTCACATGATGGTCATGAACCCGCAGTACCGTGCGGCACGGCAGGCCGATGATCGAATAACGGCCCCACTTCTCGCCGCCCTGTACCGACTCCAGCAGATACGAGTTCGGCTCATCGGCCAGTTTCAGGTAGATCGACAGCGGCGTGTCAAAGTCGGCCAGGGTTTCGCGGGCCATGGGGATACGGTTATAGCCGGCAGCGGCCAAACGCAGGAATTCTTCGCGGATCATCAGGTGCCTCGTGGTGTGAGGGTCAATCGGTCAGGTAGGCAAACGTGCCGCACAAAGCGGCCAGGATCAGTCAGGCGCGCCAACGCCAGCGGGCCAGGGCCTTGATGACTTTCATCCAGAGTTTGCGAGTGACCACCACGATGGGATTTCCTGAAAAGGACGGATCAATATCGGGCAACGTTATCTCAGCGCCCGCGCCCAGGCAACCGGGGATTAACAGGCGCAGGTCATCAATCACCAGCGCCGGCGATTCTTCGGCAATCGGCCGGCCATGGTTGTAGCCGTAACTCAAGGCCACGCACTGCACCCCTGCGGCTTTTGCCGCCAATACATCGCTGCGCGAATCGCCCACGAACAACGATTGGGACGCCGGAATATTGGCCATTTTCATCACGAAGAACAGCGCCGCCGGGTCGGGCTTTTTCTGCGGCAGGGTGTCGCCGCCGATGATCCAGCGAAAATACCGGCCGATCTTCATCTGGTCCAACAGCGGTGCGACGAAGCGCTCCGGCTTGTTGGTGATCAAGGCCATTTCCACGCCCTGCTTGCTCAACCATTTGAGGGTGTCACGCACGCCGGGATACACCACCGTCAGTTCGTGGCTGCTTTCATAGGCGGCATTGAACAGCTCGAGGGCATGTTCGGCTTCCACCTCATCCACACCGGCGGCGTCGATATTGCCCGCCAGCGCCCGGCGTACCAGCATCGGCGCGCCGTTGCCGACCCATTCGCGCACCGCCTCGATCCCCGCAGGCTTGCGCCCCAGTTTGAGCAGCATCTGGTCCACCGCCGCCGCCAGGTCGGGCACCGAGTCGATCAAGGTACCGTCCAGATCGAACATCACCAGCCGTGGCAATTTGCCGGGGAACAGCTGCTCAAAGCCGCTCATGGACGCGCCAGCGCCAGTTCGGCGTGCATCTTGGCGATCACTTCCTGGTAATCCGGGGCGTTGAAGATCGCCGAGCCGGCCACGAACGTATCGGCACCCGCAGCAGCGATCTCGCGAATATTGTTGACGTTGACCCCACCGTCGATTTCCAGGCGGATATCGCGGCCCGATGCGTCGATCAGCGCCCGCGCTTCGCGCAGTTTGTTCAGGGTGCCGGGGATGAACTTCTGCCCGCCAAAGCCCGGGTTGACGCTCATCAGCAGGACCATGTCGACCTTGTCCATCACGTACTCCAGCACGCTCAAGGGTGTGGCCGGGTTGAACACCAGGCCTGCCTTGCAGCCGCCTTCGCGGATCAGTTGCAGGGTACGGTCGACGTGCAGCGTGGCTTCCGGGTGGAACGTGATGTAGGTCGCACCGGCTTCGATGAAGTCGCCGACAATGCGGTCCACCGGGCTGACCATCAAGTGTGCGTCGATCGGCGCGGTAATCCCGTACTTGCGCAGCGCCGCGCAGACCATCGGGCCGATGGTCAGGTTGGGCACGTAGTGGTTGTCCATGACGTCGAAGTGCACGAAGTCGGCGCCGGCGGCCAACACCTTGTCCACTTCTTCGCCCAGGCGGGCGAAGTCGGCGGAGAGAATCGATGGAGCAATGACGAAGGGCTGCATGACGCACCTTTTTTGAGCTAAATCACGATGGCGCGCATTGTATACCTCAGCTTTGCCCTGCGCACCGTGACCTCACTCAACGGCTAGTACGCCGCCCGGTAGATTTTCTCGATATCGGCCGCGCTGAGCTGGCGCGGGTTATTGCGCATCAGGCGTTCGATGCCCGCCGCTTCAGTGGCCATCGCCGGGATAGCCTCCTCAGGCACGCCGAAACTGCGCAGGCCGGCCGGGATTTCAACGGCGGCGCAGAGTTTCGTCATCGCCTCGACAGCCTGGTCGGCCGCATCATTCACGCTCAGTCTGCTGACATTCACGCCCATGGCCTGGGCGATGTCGCGCATCCGTTCGACACAGGCCAGCTTGTTCCAGTGCATCACATAGGGCAGCAACAGCGCATTGCTCACGCCGTGGGCGATGTTGAACCGGCCGCCCAACGGATACGCCAGCGCATGCACCGCGCCCACGCCGGCATTGCCGAAGGCCATGCCGGCCATCAGGCTGGCGGTGGCCATGTCGTCACGGGCCTGCAGGTTGGCCGGGTTGGCGTAAACCTTGGGCAGTGCGCTGGCAATCAGCTTGATCGCGCCGATCGCCAGCGCATCGGTAATCGGCGAGGCGTTCAGCGACAGGTAGGATTCAATGGCATGCACCAGTGCGTCGACGCCACTGGCGGCGGTGACGCTGCGCGGGCAGGTCAGGGTCATTTGCGGGCTGATCAGCGCCACATCCGGCAGCAGGTAGTCGCTGACGATGCCTTTTTTCAACTGGGCGACCTTGTCCGAGAGGATTGCCACGTTGGTCACCTCCGAGCCGGTGCCCGCCGTGGTGGGAATGGCGATCAACGGCGGGCCCTTGCGCGGCACCTGGTCGACCCCGAACAAATCCGCCAGGGCGCCGTGGTAACCGGCGTAAGCGGCGACGCTCTTGGCGATGTCGATGGCACTGCCGCCGCCCACGCCGATCAGGCCATCGTGCCCGCCATCGCGGTAGGCCTGCATGCAGTCTTCGACAATGGCGATTTCCGGATCGGGCAGCACGCGGTCGAAAATTTCATACGGGCGGCCGCCCAAGTGCTCGAGCGCCAGCGCCACCGTGCCGGACTTGACCAGCACGGCATCGGTGACGATCAACGGGTTATCCACATCCAGGCGGGTGAGTTCGGCGGCGAGCTGCTCAATGGCGCCAGCGCCGGTGAGCAGTTTGTGGGCGATCTTGAATGAGGAAGTACTCATGTGCGCGGCCTCTTATTGAGAGATGGGCTGGCACAAGAGTAGCTGAGACAAATGGGTTGTCTGCCATTCAAGAGCTGAATGGTCATTATCTGAATGAACAAAGAACCAGTGTGGGAGGAGGCTTGCCCCCTCCCACAGTTTGATCTGTGCCGGGTTTTAGACCTGTGCGGTACGCAGCTTTTCGCCCCGCCCGCGCAGCCATTCAAGCGTCAGCAACAGCACCACTGAAAACCCGATCAGCAACGTCGCCGCCGCTGCAATCGTCGGGCTGAGGTTTTCCCGAATGCCGCTGAACATCTGCCGTGGCAACGTGGCTTGCTCCGGCCCTGCGAGAAACAGCGTCACCACCACTTCATCGAACGAGGTGGCGAAGGCGAACAGCGCCCCGGAAATCACCCCCGGCGCGATCAGCGGCAAGGTCACCCGGCGAAACGCGGTCAACGGTGACGCGCCCAGGCTGGCCGCCGCCCGCACCAGATTGTGGTTGAAACCCTGCAAGGTCGCCGACACGGTAATGATCACAAACGGCACGCCCAGGACCGCATGCACCACGATCAACGAGAAGAAGCTGTTACCCAGACCCAACGGGGCAAAGAACAGGTAACTGGCCACGCCGATAATCACCACCGGCACCACCATCGGCGAAATCACCAGGGCCATCACCAATGCCTTGCCGGGGAAGTTGCCACGGGTCAGGCCAATCGCCGCCAGCGTGCCGAACACCATCGCCAGCACCGTGGCCGCCGGGGCGACGATGATGCTGTTGCGCAGGGCGCGCATCCATTCGGCCGAGGCGAAGAAGTCCTGATACCACTGCAGCGAAAAGCCCTGCAACGGATACACCAGGAAACTGCCGCTGTTGAACGACAGCGGGATGATCACCAGTACCGGCAGGATCAGGAACAGCAGGATCAGGCCACACAGAATCCGCAGGCTGTAGAACCACAGCCGCTCCACCGGTGACATATAAGGGCTCAGCATTACAGGGTCTCCTCAGCTCAGGCGCAGGCGACTGGCGCCCATCAGCCGGTTGTAGATCAGGTACAACAGCACCGTCGCCAGCAGCAGCAAGCCGCCCAGCGCCGTGGCCATGCCCCAGTTGATGCTGGTGTTGGTATAGAAGGCCACGAAGTAGCTGACCATCTGGTCGTTCGGGCTGCCCAGCAAGGCCGGGGTGATGTAGTAACCAATCGCCAGGATGAACACCAACAGGCAACCGGCACCGACACCGGCGTAGGTCTGCGGGAAGTACACGCGCCAGAAGCTGGCGAAGGGGTGACAGCCCAGGGAAATCGCCGCACGCATGTAGGTTGGCGAAATACCCTTCATCACGCTGTAGATCGGCAGGATCATGAACGGCAGCAGGATATGCACCATGGAGATGTACACACCGGTACGGTTGAACACCAACTCCAGCGGCGTATCGATCAGGCCCATGCCCATCAGGGCGCTGTTGATCAGGCCGCCGGATTGCAGCAGTACGATCCACGCCGCCACCCGCACCAGGATCGAGGTCCAGAACGGCAGCAATACCAGGATCATCAGCAGGTTGCTTTTACGCGCCGGCAGGTTGGCCAGCAGGTACGCCAAGGGATAGGCCAGCAGCAGGCAGATCACGGTGATGACCAGGCCCATCCAGAATGTGCGGGCGAAGATATCCAGATAGATAGCCTGGTCCGGGGTGGCCGGCGCGATTTCGCCCAGGTCGTCGATACGGTGATCGACGGCCGCCAGCAGGTAGTAAGGCGTCAGGCTGCTGGTATTGCGCCGAATCGCCTGCCAGTACGCGGGGTCGCCCCAGCGTTCGTCGAGGGTTTCCAGCGCAGCTTTATAAGAGGCCGGCGCGTCGGCAAACGGCAGCGCCCGCGCGGTTTTGGTCAGCAGGCTGCGATAGCCGGCCAGCTCCATGTTCAAGCGCTTGGACAAATCGCCCAGGGTCTGGTTTTTGCGCGCTTCGCCCAGGTCCTCACTGAGCGCCTGGTACACCGACTCGCCGGGCAAGCCACGACCGTCCCAGGCCGTCACTGCCACCACTGTGCGCGGCAAGCCTGCGACCACTTCCGGGTTGCCGACGCTTTTGTAGAGCAGCGCAACAATGGGCACCAGGAACACCAGCAGCAAAAACAGCACCAGCGGCGCAATCAAGGCCTGGGCCTTCCATCGGTTAAGCCGCTCGGCACGGGCCAGGCGCTGCTTGAGGGTGGGAATGGCGAGGGCCATGACTGAACTCCGGATCTTGAAGATAAATGCAGATCCCCTGTGGGAGGGGGCTTGCCCTAATGCCAGTC
>NZ_JAFLXH010000056.1:0-23421 GCF_019891515.1 Pseudomonas sp. Wu6
GGTTGCCCACGGATTCAAGCCTGCGTTCGGCCAGCGTGGTTTAACGGGGCGCCTGAGATCAAGATCAAAAGCAGATCAAGAGCGACTCGCTTCGCATCGTGGTTACGGTTGGGCGCTACAGAGTTGTGTAGATACCTATGCCCCGATTGGGGTCGCCTCGGTCTTCGAGGCTAGCCCCGCCCCGCTCAATTCCGTACCATTCCCCGCCTTATCCCCCGCAACTCCCTGGTACTCCATGAAGCTCATCCGTCTGCGCGCCGACGCCCTGGCCGGCCTCACCACGTCATTTGCATTGCTGCCCGAGTGCATCGCCTTCGCCCTGGTGGCCCATCTCAACCCGCTGATGGGGCTCTACGGCGCTTTTATCATTTGCACCCTCACCGCGTTGTTCGGCGGCCGGCCCGGCATGGTGTCCGGTGCGGCCGGTTCCATGGCGGTGGTGATCGTGGCACTGGTGGTGCAACACGGCGTGGAATATCTGCTGGCGACCGTGCTGCTGGGCGGCTTGATCATGCTCGCGTTCGGCCTGTTGCGCCTGGGCAAGCTGGTGCGCATGGTGCCCCACTCGGTGATGCTGGGGTTCGTCAACGGCCTGGCGATTATCATTGCGCTGGCGCAGTTGGAGCACTTCAAAAGGGGTGAAGCCTGGCTCAGCGGTACACCGCTGTACGTGATGGTCGCGCTGGTCGCGGTCACCATGGCCATCGTCTACCTGCTGCCACGGCTGACCCGCGCCGTGCCGCCGGCCCTGGTGGCGATCCTCGGCGTGGGCCTGGCCGTGTACCTGCTCGGCTTGCCTACCCGCACCCTCGGCGATATGGCGCACATCGCAGGCGGCCTGCCGACCTTCGCGCTGCCGCAGATCCCTTGGACCCTGGAGACCCTTGGGATCATCGCGCCTTATGCGTTCCTGATGGCAATGGTCGGCCTGCTGGAAACACTGCTGACCCTCAACCTCACCGACGAAATCACCGAGACGCGTGGCTACCCTGACCGCGAAAGCGTGGCCCTGGGCGCTGCGAATATGGTCTCGGGCCTGTTCGGCGGCATGGGTGGTTGCGCGATGATCGGGCAAACCGTGATCAACCTCAGTTCCGGCGGGCGTGGGCGTTTCTCCGGCGTGTTTGCCGGGGTGATGATCCTGCTGTTCATTCTGTTTCTGTCGCCGCTGATCGAGCGGATTCCGCTGGCGGCCCTGGTGGGGGTGATGTTCGTGGTGTCCCAGCAGACGTTCGCCTGGGCGTCGTTGCGGGTGATCAACAAGGTGCCGCTCAATGACGTGCTGGTAATCATCGCAGTGACGGTCATCACCGTGTTCACCGACCTGGCGACCGCTGTGCTGTGCGGTATCGTCATCGCTGCACTGAATTTCGCCTGGCAACAGGCGCGTGAGCTGTATGCCGATGAACACCTGGAAGCCGACGGCAGCAAACTGTATCGCCTGCACGGCACCTTGTTCTTTGCCTCGACCACGCCGTTCCTGAATCAATTCGACCCGGCCAACGACCCGGCCCAGGTGACGCTCGACTGCCGTCACCTGAGCTTCGTCGACTATTCAGCGATTGCCGCGCTGATGACTCTGCGCGAGCGCTACAGCAAAGCGGGCAAGCATTTGCGCGTGCTGCACCTCTCGGAGCGCTGCAAGAAGCTGCTCAAGCGTGCCAGGGTTCAGCACGACTGACCTGCAGCAGCCTATGGCCCGACCAGGTTTTCGAGTTCCTGCGCCCGGGTCTGGGTCATGTCCAGCACGCAGCCGGAGCCGTTGACCTGATCGATGGTGCCGCCGGTGGCGCTGCCTGCAAAGGCGCAATTGGCGTCACGGTATTTGATCCACAGGCGCTGCAGATCCTGCAGTTGCTGCTTGCGGTTGCCTTCCTGGGCGGCCAGCGCAGTCTTGTAAGCCTTGTTCAGCCGCGCATCCTGCACCTTGGCCTCCTTGACATTGCAGCCGACCATATCGGCGGTGGTGTCCGCGCCGTCCATGCATTTGTTCAGCGCCGGGTTATCGGCGGCGGCGGCAGTGCCGCAGATGGCAAGAAGCAGGGCGCCGGCGGCGAGTGTTGTGCGAATCATCAGTGTTTTTCCTGGCATCGATGGATGTGCAGTGTATGACTCGGCGGCGCACGCTGAGTTTCCGGCCCTTATCTGAAGGTCATGTAAGAACACCCCCTGAATTTTCATGCGGCGGCGTCGGGCATATCCCACCGCGACAGCGCTTATCCCTGCGCGGTAATTACTTTCATAAAGTTTGAAAACTCTCTTCGGTAATGATTTATGAGTTTCACAACGTATTCGACGTGACCCTTTCCGAGGAGTACCGCATGGCCGCATCACCGGGCTTCGGGCTATTGGCATACGCCGCCATCGCCATCATTGCTTTGATCGTGCTGATCGCACGTTACCGGCTCAATCCGTTTATCGTCATCACCCTGGTGTCCATTGCCCTGGCGCTGATGGCCGGGATGCCGGCGGACACCATCATGGGCTCTTACGAGGCGGGCGTCGGCAAGACCCTGGGGCATATCGCCCTGGTCGTGGCGCTGGGCACCATGCTTGGCAAGATGATGGCCGAGTCCGGTGGCGCGGAGCAGGTGGCCCGTACGTTGATCAACCGTTTCGGCGAGCGTAATGCCCACTGGGCCATGGTCTGCATCGCGTTCCTGGTGGGGTTGCCGCTTTTTTTCGAGGTGGGCTTTGTGTTGCTGGTGCCGATCGCCTTCACCGTGGCGCGGCGCGTGGGCGTGTCGATCCTGATGGTCGGCCTGCCGATGGTCGCCGGCCTGTCGGTGGTGCATGCGCTGGTGCCGCCGCACCCGGCGGCGATGATGGCGGTGCTGGCGTATAACGCCTCCGTCGGGCAGACCGTGTTGTATGCGATCCTGATCGGTATTCCGACGGCGATCATCGCCGGCCCGGTCTACGCCAAATTCATCGTGCCGCACATTCACCTGCCGGCGGAAAACCCGCTGGAGCGCCAGTTTATCGAGCGCGAACCGCGTGCCCGTTTGCCGAGCTTCGCGCTGACCATGGGCACCATCCTGTTGCCGGTGGTGCTGATGATGATCGGCGGTTGGGCCAATGTGATTTCCACGCCTGGCACCGGCTTTAACCAGTTCCTGTTATTTATCGGCAACTCGGTGATCGCACTGCTGGTGGCGACCCTGGTGAGTTTCTGGACGCTGGGCCTGGCCCAGGGCTTCAACCGTGAGTCGATCCTCAAGTTCACCAATGAATGCCTGGCGCCCACGGCAAGCATCACCCTGCTGGTGGGGGCGGGCGGTGGCTTGAACCGCATCCTGGTGGATGCCGGCGTCACTAACGAAATCCTCGGCCTGGCCCATGCGTTCCAGCTGTCGCCACTGGTGATGGGCTGGTTGTTCGCCGCGCTGATGCGTATCGCCACGGGCTCGGCCACGGTGGCCATGACCACGGCGTCCGGTGTGGTGGCGCCGGTCGCTTTGGGCATGGGGTATCCACACCCTGAATTGCTCGTCTTGGCGACTGGTGCAGGTTCGGTGATCTTTTCCCACGTCAACGACGGCGGCTTCTGGCTGATCAAGGAATACTTCAATATGACGGTGATCCAGACCTTCAAGACCTGGACCGTGCTGGAAACCCTGATTTCGGTGGTGGCCTTCGGTCTGACCTACGGTCTGTCCTGCCTTTTGTAAACGGGAGCCCCATGGACATCCTCTACCAGATCCGCGCCCGTCAGGACTCTTTCAGCGCCGGCGAAGGGCGTATCGCCAGGCTGATGCTCGACGATGTGGGCTTTGCCGCGTCGGCCAGCCTGGAAGCGCTGTCGCAACGGGCCGAGGTCAGTACCGCCACCTTGTCGCGCTTTGCGCGCAGTGTCGGTTGCCGCGATTTGCGTGACCTGCGCCTGCAGTTGGCCCAGGCCAGCGGGGTTGGCAGCCGCTTCCTCGACCCGGCGGGGCTGCCGGAACAATCGGCATTTCATCGGCAGATTCTCGGAGATATCGAAGCGACGTTGCGCCAGCACCTGGCTGGCTTCAATCAGCACAGCTTTGTCGATGCGGTGAGCCTGCTGGGCAAGGCACGGATGATCCACGCGTTCGGCATGGGCGGCCCGTCGAGCCTGTGCAGCGATGAATTGCAGGTGCGGCTGGTGCGCCTGGGCTATCCGATTGCGGCCTGCCACGACCCGGTGATGATGCGGGTGACGGCCGCGACCCTGGGGCCGGAACAGGCGCTGATCGTCTGCTCGCTGAGCGGACTGACCCCCGAACTGTTGGATGTGGTGACACTGGCGCGCAACTACGACGCGCGCGTTGTCGCCATCACCCTGGCCGATTCGCCGCTGGCCGGGCTGGCGGACGTGGTGCTGCCGCTGCAACCGGCGGAAACCCATTTTATCTACAAGCCTACGGCTGCGCGCTACGGCATGCTGCTGGCCATCGACCTGCTGGCCACCGAGCTGGCGCTGGCCATGCCCGACGCCAACCAGGAACGCCTGCGCCGGATCAAACTCGCCCTGGACGATTATCGCGGCGGCCCTGACAGCCTGCCGCTTGGAGACTGAAATGACGTACGACACGCTGATTCGCCAGGCGCTGATCATTGATGGCAGCAACACGCCTGGGTACCTCGCCGACGTGGGGGTGCGCAACGGGCGTATCGAGACGATCGGCGACCTGTCGGCGGCGACGGCCGAGCATGAAGTTGACGCCACCGGCTACGTACTGGCGCCGGGCTTTGTCGATGTGCACACCCACGACGACACCGTGGTGATCCGCCACCCGCAGATGCTGCCCAAGCTCAGCCAGGGCGTGACCACGGTGATTGTCGGCAACTGTGGCATCAGCGCTTCACCGGTGAGCCTGCGTGGCAATCCACCCGATCCGATGAACCTGTTGGGCGATGCCGAGGCGTTTGCCTACCCGCGCTTTATCGATTATCGCGCGGCGGTCGAACGCGCCCACCCCGCAGTCAATGTCGCCGCACTGATCGGCCACACGGCACTGCGCAGCAATCATATGGACGACCTGCACCGCACGGCTGCAGCGCATGAAATCGCGGCCATGCGCATGCAATTACAGGAGAGCCTTGACGCCGGTGCCCTGGGTTTATCCACAGGCCTTGCCTACGCCAGCGCATTCAATGCAGAGACCGAGGAGGTGCTGCAACTGAGCGAAGAGCTGAGCGCTTATGGCGCGGTGTACACCACGCATTTGCGCAGCGAGTTCGAGCCGGTATTGGAGGCGATGGACGAAGCGTTTTCAATCGGCCGACATGCCCGGGCGCCCGTGATTATTTCTCACCTCAAGTGCGCCGGTGCGGGGAACTGGGGGCGCAGCCCGCAGCTGTTGGCGTCGCTTGAGGCGGCGGCGAAAACCCAGCCGGTGGGCTGTGATTGTTATCCCTATGCGGCCAGCTCGTCGACCCTGGACCTCAAGCAGGTCACTGACGCGTTCCGCATCACCATCACCTGGTCCACACCCCATCCTGAAATGGGCGGGCGTGACCTGCAGGACATTGCCGCCGAGTGGGGCATTGCGCTGATGGACGCCGCCCGCCGCCTGCAACCCGCCGGTGCGGTGTATTACGGAATGGATGAAGCGGATGTGCGACGTATTCTTGCGCATCCGCTGTCGATGATCGGCTCCGACGGGTTGCCCGAAGACCCGTTTCCCCACCCCCGATTGTGGGGCGCGTTCCCACGGGTGCTGGGACATTTCAGTCGTGATGTCGGATTGTTCCCGTTGCACACCGCGGTGCACAAAATGACCGGGCTGTCAGCGGCGCGCTTCGGCCTGGCTGAGCGTGGCGAAATCCGTGAAGGGCACTGGGCCGACCTGGTGTTGTTCGATCCGCTGCGGGTGCGCGACAGGGCGGACTTCAAGGCGCCGCAGCGTGCAGCCGAGGGGATCGAGGGCGTCTGGGTCAACGGGGTGTTGAGCTATCGCCAGGGGCAGGCGACGGGGCAGCGATCGGGGCGTTTTTTGGTGCGCAGCGGGGATTTGCGTCAGGGCTTCGGGCTGGCGTCGGGCACATGAATTAACGTTTTTCGGCGGTGGATAACGTGTCGGAATATGCCCAATGAGCGCTTACAAAAAGCGGATTGAGTGTGCGCAGCCGCTCTCTAAGATGAGCAGGTCGCTTCCGGAGAATCCGTATGAATACTCAATCCATAAGCTCCAGTCATGTCGGTAACCTTCCTGTCTCTGTCCCTGCTTCGACCACCGGTGCCGCACCTGGCGCCACGCTAAATTCAGGCGCCGATGCGGTATCGGCGTTCCCCTTTCCCCGCGATACCCTCAAAGGCTGGATCCAGGAAAAAGTCTGGAACGAGACCAATCAATGGGTCGATCCGGACAAGGTTTACCTGCATCGCTTCTCACCCGCCGCCAGCACCCGCAACGGCAGTGCCGTCACAGGCTGGGAGCATCGTGCAAAGCCCGAGTCGTCGATGACACTCACCGAGGCCGTCGTCAGTCATTTTTTCTCGGCCGAACGCTACGGGATGGCCGGCAAGGCCCAGGCCGTGGCGCACTTCATGTCTTCGAACACCAGCCCGTTTTCGCTGTTCGACAGCGAGAGTGTGCCGGATTTTTTCAGCCGGCTCGGCCGTCTGGTGCTGGATCGAACGGGGCCGGGTTATCTCTATTCGAAAATTCATGACGATGTGCCCAATGCCAGGGAGACGTGGCGGGACCTGGATTCAGTCTATGGCCTCTACCTGGATGGCCCGGGCAAGGGCAAGTACGATGCGGACAATCAACTGCGAATCAAGCCCAGTGAGTTATTGAAGCTGGTCCGAGAGGGCGATCTGCAGAAAAAAGTGACCGCCAGGCTGGATGAATTCTGGACGCAGCATGGCAGTGAATGGCGGGCGTTGGCCAAGCAACAGTTTGTGATGGAGGCCCGTGCCGCGCGCGCCCTCAACCAGCAGGACCCCAGTCAGGGGCTCAGCCCGCAGGCCTACGCCGGTGTCATGAAGGCCGCCGCGCCCAATGTGCCGCTCGAAGGGCCGGTCACGAAAGCGCAGTTGCAGGCAGAGGCCGCGCCAGGGGGGGACGTCAAGGCGTTATGCTTCGACATCAATGGCTATCGATCCAACGACATCCTGCGTTTTGTGACCAAGGATGGCGCTGAAACCTTGTGTTTTCCGGGGGGCAAGCCTGCCTTCAAAACATTCAAGGACCGCGCCGCAGTGGATCAATGGGTGGTGGAGCAGAGCAGGGACCCTGTCAAGGCAGCGGCGCTGGAAGAGCATTTTGCGTTGCGTGATCGCCAGCAGGGTGTATTCGGTGCCCTGAGTGTCAACGGCGTAGACAGTACCTTTAATAAGATCGGCACGGGCGCGATGGCGGCCAATGACAGTCACATCAACACCCGCAACGTCCCGATTGGCGGCGATGTGTTCACCTTCATGGCCAATCAGACACGTCAGCGTATCAACGACGACGCAGACACTGAAATGAAGTCCAACGCCGAAGTCTACAAGGACGATGCGTTAGGCATGCTGCAAGCGGGCAACGCGGTGTTTTCCATTCCCATGGCATTGCTCGGTCCGATTGGCCTCGCCCTGGGCGCTACCTCATACGGGGTTCAAGTGGGCATGGAAATCGACCAGGCCGTTGAAGGCGACACCCAGGCCGAGCGCAAAAGCGGTTTGCATGCCGCCGTAACGGATGTGGCGACCATGGCGTTTTTCCATGCACTGGGCAAGGCCGCCCCCACTGAGGGCGACTCCACTGGCCAGGCAGGCGCACAAACGACGCAAGGTGAAACCGTCGGCGCGAGCGGTGATAAACCGTTTTTCAACTATCGGCGGGTGAACGGGCAAATCGGTGTGCTGATGAGCCCCAATCAGCCACCTCGATTACCCGCCGTGCAGGAGGGCCAAGTGAACCCCTTATGGGATTCATCCATGGACATCTACCTGCTGCCGGGTTCCAAGCGTCCCCTGGTACCGCCCACCTATGAAATAGTGGCAGACGCTCCGGTCACGCCCAAGAAACCGAGAATCGACGAGTCGGAAACCGAGCTGTCGGACGATGAGCGCTCGCCTTCTTCCGTCGACTCGAACGCCACATCGTCCGGGGATTATGAGGCGTATGACGATGACAGCGTGCTCAAGACCAATCCGTTCAAAGCCAGCGTCAGCCTGCCTGCCGGTGGGTATTTCAACAGTCGTGGCATGATTGAGCGCACTGACGTGCCGAAGTTGTATCGCGTCGAAAAGGCCGACCGCGTAGAGCGTCGGGGCGATCCGGAAGATACGGGGTTTCGCGATTCGAATTTCTTTTCCGGTCCGGAAAAGATGATGGATGGCAACGTCGTGGTCGCCTCCCGCTCAAAGGAGGCGGCGAAGTACTTTGGTGAAACCGAATTCGCCGGCCAATACAACCTTTACGAAATCGACAGTCGCGGCATTCCCGTCGTGTCCTTCAATGAAAATATCGATGCCAATCCCCAGTTCGTCGAAGCGCGCCAGTGTGTGGCGTCAGGCACTATTGAACGCCTGCGCAACGAAGGCCGCTTGCGCGAGTTTGCCAACGACGCTTATCAGTTCGATGAAGTGCATGTGGACAATGATCAGTTGTCCAGCGCGAGGATCACCAGGCTTTCCCGTCACTGAGTGTGTTTCATTTTGGCGGTCTGTTGAGCTAGGGTGGATGTTCGCCTGTAGCGAAAAGTGTTTACCTGGACTTGGAGAGTCGCATGCACTTAGGAAAAGTCATCCCCATCCTGCGGATTTTCGACGAGGCCAAGGCGTTGGAATTCTACATCGACTTCCTGGGGTTCAAAGTGGACTGGCAGAATCGCTTTGAGGCCAATTTTCCGTTGTACCTGCAGGTGTCGCTGGGTGAGTGCGTGCTGCATTTGTCCGAGCATCATGGCGATGCGTGCCCGGGCGCTGCGGTGCGGATACAGGCGCAAGGAATAGACGCTTATCAGCAGCAATTGCAGGCCAGGAACTACCGTTACGCCAAGCCAGATGTGGAGCAGACCCCCTGGGGCTCGCGGGAGATGAGCATCAAGGACCCGTTTGGGAATCGGGTGGTGTTTGTCGAGGAAGGGGAGGGCTGAGGTAAATCGCAGGCAATAAAAAACCGCCTTAGTAGGGCGGTTTTTTTTTGCAATCCAGTTAGTGGCTGGATTGCTATCATCAAAGATGCATTGACCTGCAGGCGGATATTAACCCTGGTCTTATCATCACGCAAGATTGAACGATGTCCTGATCCACCTTCTTGTCTAAGTTTGCACGACGTGCGTGGAACCTCGTAGTGAATGCTGTGCATGTTTATCATGTTTGGAAATTCCTACGGGACAGCTTCGATGACCTTTAAGGTCTAATGAAGTGGAGCCGCCTCGGTTTAGATCGAGGCGGCTTTTTGTTTTTTACACCCGGAAATGACTGACCATCTGCTGCAACTGACTACCCAGCCGCGCCAATTCCACGCTCGACTTGGCCGTCTCGTCACTGGCCGTAGCGGTCTGCTCGGATACATCGCGCACATTCACGATGCTGCGGCTGATCTCTTCGGCCACGGCGCTCTGCTGTTCGGCGGCCGCTGCAATCTGCTGGTTCATCGACTGGATGTTCGACACTGTACGGGTGATGTTTTCCAGGGATGCACCGGCTTTGCGCGTGAGGTCCACGCTGCTGTCGGTCAGGCTGCGGCTGTTATTCATCGCGTTGGCCACTTGCTGGGTACCGTTCTGCAAGCCGGCAACCAGGCCTTCGATTTCCTCGGTGGATTTCTGCGTACGCTGGGCCAGGCCACGCACTTCGTCGGCCACCACGGCGAACCCACGACCGGCTTCACCGGCACGGGCTGCTTCAATCGCCGCGTTGAGGGCCAGCAGATTGGTCTGTTCGGCCACGGCCTTGATCACATCCATCACACTGCCGATCTTGTTGCTCTCTTGTTGCAGGTGGGTCATGGCGTCGGTAGAGCGTGCCACTTCGGCCGCCAGGCGTTCGATCTGGGCGATGGCCTCGGCCACCACCTTGTCGCCCGCGCGGGCCTGACCATCAGCATCGGCAGCGGCCAGGGAGGCCTGTTCGGCGTTGCGTGCCACTTCCTGCACGGTGGCGGTCATTTCATGCATCGCCGTGGCGACCTGGTCGGTCTCGATCTTCTGGCTGTTGACGCCGGCGCTGGTTTGCTCGGTCACGGCTGAGAGTTCCTCGGCCGCGCTGGCGATCTGGGTCACGCCGTCACGAATGCCGCTGATCAGTTCACGCAAGGTGGTGCCCATGCGCTGGATGCCTTGTTGCAACACACCCAGTTCATCACGGCGGGTGACCTGGATGTTGTGGCTCAGGTCGCCGGAGGCAATGCGCTCGACGACAGCCAGGGTGTCTTGCAGCGGGCGGGTGATCTGGCGGGTGATGACCCAGGCCGCGATGATGCCCACCAGCAGGGCCAGCAACGTGCTGATTAATTGCAGGCTGCGGGCCTGGGCGCTTTCGGCGTCGCGGCGTTCCAGCTGGATGTCGTAGAGCTTGTCGCTGATGGTGACGATATCGGCGCCCTGAGTGGTCATTTCAGCGCGGGCGGCCACGATGTTGGCGTTGGCGGCTTTATAGCTTTGTACCGCGCTGCGATAGGCACCCAGTGCGGTTTCCAGCGCGCTCAGCGCGGCCTGTTGGCTGCTGCCGAAGACGGCATTGAGGCTTTTCAGGCCGGCGATGGTTTTTTCGATTTGTGCGGCGGCACGGGCTTCGTTTTCTGCGTTGACGTTGTTGGTGTAACCACGCACTTCGTAGCGCGCCAGCAGGAACTCTTCCTTGGCATTGGACACGGCCTGGAACTGTGCGAAACGTTCCGGGCTGTCGGGCATCTGCTGCACGCTAGTGTCCAGTGCATTGATTTGTGCGTTGGCGATGTCGGCCTTGTCGCCCATGACCTGGCGTGCAGCGTTGCCGTTGCGATAGGCCTCGCGCATTTTGTTCAACGACTGCTGATACGCCGTAATGACGGCTTTCTGTTGATTGAGCAGCTTGACGTTTTCAGGGCTCTTGAAGCTGTCCAGCAGCTTTTGTTGCTTGGCGGCAAAGGCGTCAAGGCTGGTTTGCACGTTCTGCGCCACTTCTTCATCGCCGTTGGCCAGCATATATTGCAGGCGCACAATACGCAGTTTGGTCAGTGAGGCGTTGAGCTGAGTGATGTCGCTCATCCAGTTGCTGCGATCGATCAGGCCGCCCAGGCTGGTCCAGCCGGTGAGTGCCAGGATCGAGGTGAGGACAAGCACCAGGCCGAAGCCCAGGCCCAGTTTGAGGTTGACGCTGATGTTACCGAACCAGCTGTTCATCTAATGCTCCGCAAGAGTGATGTCTGTTCGCTGGACGATGTTGTTTTGTTGGAGCCAGCCAAAGTGTGTAGCGCTATATCGGCGGCAGGCCGTGAATCTGAAATACTTTTATCGGCGCAGTGAAAAAACGTTGCAGGTGCGGTAATGGAAGCGGGTGTGCGGGGCTCATCACGCGTCGGACTTGTGTGCTAGTCTGCGGGCCCTTTTAGTTTTGGATGGCGCAGTAAACAGCGTTGTCCTACAGCGGAGCCTTTTCATGTCCGAAGTTAATCTGTCCACCGACGAAACCCGCGTCAGCTACGGTATCGGCCGTCAGTTGGGCGACCAACTGCGCGACAACCCGCCGCCGGGCGTAAGCCTGGACGCGATCCTGGCCGGCCTGACCGATGCGTTCGCAGGCAAGCCAAGCCGTGTTGATCAGGAGCAAATGGCGGCCAGCTTCAAGGTGATCCGCGAAATCATGCAAGCCGAAGCCGCTGCCAAGGCTGAAGCTGCCGCAGGTGCGGGCCTGGCATTCCTGGCTGAAAACGCCAAGCGTGACGGCATCACCACATTGGCTTCCGGCCTGCAATTTGAAGTCCTGACGGCCGGTGATGGCGCCAAGCCAACCCGTGAAGATCAAGTGCGCACTCACTACCACGGCACGCTGATCGACGGCACTGTGTTCGACAGCTCCTACGAGCGCGGTCAGCCTGCAGAATTCCCGGTTGGCGGCGTGATCGCCGGCTGGACCGAAGCCCTGCAACTGATGAATGCCGGCAGCAAATGGCGTCTCTATGTGCCGAGCGAATTGGCTTACGGCGCTCAAGGCGTTGGCAGCATTCCGCCGCACAGCGTTCTGGTGTTCGACGTCGAGCTGCTCGACGTTCTGTAAGACCTGCTGATTACCGGTTGGGGCGAACCTGTTCACCCCAACCGGGTTTTGCGCGGTGGCTCATGGGTGAAACTTGCCATTGAGGTCCGTTGCCGGGCGCAACGCTCGGGCATAGCAGAACAGAAACAAGTTACGCACCACCTCTTTCAACACACCGGGTTCACTTGAACTCAGGCCATTCACGTCCAGGTCGCCCTGGTCCTGCAGCTCATTCAGCGCTTCTTCTTCCAGCACCGCACAGACTTCGCCGGTTTCCCGATGCAGGATTCGCAGGTACGGATGTGGACGGTCCAGCCAGGCATCTATCAAATAAGTCATGGTCGTTCTCCTTGATGGGTTTCAATGAGAATAATTCTTATTCGTAGAATAGCAAGTGTCTATTGGCGGTTTACGATTTTTTGTGTGGGTATTTGAGACAGGTCAACGGGAGGGCAAAGCGCCATCCCGCAGCGGGTGCGGGATGGATGCAGCAGATTCAGACTTTGCGCACGAACTCGGACTTGAGCTTCATCGGACCGATGCCGTCAATCTTGCAGTCGATATCGTGGTCGCCGTCGCACAGGCGGATATTCTTGACCTTGGTGCCGACCTTGACCACCAGGGAGGTGCCCTTGACCTTGAGGTCCTTGATCACGGTGATCGTGTCGCCGTCCTGCAGGACATTGCCCACAGAGTCCTTCTTCACGGTTTCATCGCCCGCTGCTTCGGTCTCGCCAGTGGCGGACCATTCATGGGCGCATTCCGGGCAGACCAACTGCGTGCCGTCTTCGTAGGTGTATTCGGAATTGCATTTCGGGCAGGGTGGCAACGTGCTCACTAAAGCTCCTTGAGAGTCAGGATGGCTAAAAGTCGCACATTATATAGGGTTTTGTGGCCTTGCAGGCTGTATGAAATTCAAATGTGGGAGGGGGCTTGCCCCCGATTGCGGTCTGTCAGCCACCTTATACATTGGCTGAGCTACTGCTATCGGGGGCAAGCCCCCTCCCACAGGGTCCTGCGGCGCTGGTGCTTTAGTGAGTGCGGGCGACCGCAAACTCACTCAGCTCAACCAGGGCATCCCGGTATTCGCTGGCGGGCAGGGCGTCCAGGCACTTGATCGCACGGGCCACATAATCACGCGCCAACTGCGCGGTGTACTCCAGCGAGCCTGACGCCTCGACGGCCGCACGGATGGCCTCCAGGTCTTCGATGCCGCCTTTCTGGATCGCCTTGCGCACCAGTGCAGCCTGTTCCGGCGTGCCTTCGCGCATGGTGTAGATCAGCGGCAAGGTCGGCTTGCCCTCGGCCAGGTCGTCACCGACGTTCTTGCCCAGGGTTTCGGCGTCGCCCTTGTAGTCGAGCAGGTCATCCACCAGCTGGAACGCCACGCCCAGGTGATCGCCAAAGGTGCGCAGGGCCTCGGCCTGTTCGGCGGTAGCGCCGCACAGCGCGGCGGCGCTGTGGGTGGAGGCTTCGAAGAGCATCGCGGTCTTGCCGCGAATCACTTCCATGTAGGTTTCTTCGGTGGTACTGGCGTCGCGTACCTTCGACAGCTGCAGCACTTCGCCTTCGGCGATGATGCGCGTGGCCTGTGAAAGAATTTTCATCACCGGCATCGAGCCCAGTTCAACCATCATTTCGAACGAGCGCGAGTACAGGAAATCGCCCACCAGCACGCTTGGCGCGTTGCCCCACATGGCATTGGCGGTCTCGCGGCCACGGCGCATGCCGGACATGTCGACCACGTCGTCATGCAGCAGGGTGGCGGTGTGCAGGAATTCGATGGTGGCGGCCAGCAGGCGCAGGTCATCGCCTTCGCGGCCCAGGGCCTTGCCGCACAGCAACACTAATAAAGGACGCAGGCGCTTACCGCCCGCCGACGTAATATAGTCGCCAATTTTGGAGACCAGCGGCACTTTGGACGTCAGCTGCTGCTTGATGATGCCGTCGACGGCGCTAAAATCGTCCGCGACCGCGCGGTAGAAAGCTTGGGGTTGCATCAGCGACAGTCGCTCCAGAAGGGTTGCGCGGCATGCTAGGACCCTGACCCCCGGGTGTCAAGGCGCGATAGACGGCCCCTTGCAACACCCATTTACCTTGCGTACAATCGCGCACCCTGAACTTCCTGGGCAGCACCTGCCTTACGCAATTGCATTCGGGACGTCCATCCCATGCAGCCATGCCAGCCAATACCTCTTCTTATAAAGCGCTGGGTGAGCAGGATTATCGGAGAAATACCATGTCGTACGCAGTAATTGTTACTGGTGGCAAGCAATACAAAGTCGCCCCAGGTGAATACCTGAAGATCGAAAAACTGGAAATCGCCACTGGCGAATCCGTGACGTTTGATCGCGTTCTGTTGGTCGCCAATGGCGATGACGTGAACATCGGCGCTCCAGTTGTTGCTGGCGCTACCGTTGTGGCTGAAGTGATCTCCCAAGGTCGTCACGATAAAGTCCGCATCATCAAGTTCCGTCGTCGTAAGCACCACATGAAGCGTATGGGCCACCGCCAGTGGTACACCGAGATCAAAATCACCGGTATTCAGGCTTAATTTCAGCCTAATTCCTCACTAGGAGAATTGACTCATGGCACACAAAAAAGCTGGTGGTAGTACCCGTAACGGTCGCGACTCAGAAGCCAAACGCCTTGGCGTGAAGATGTATGGCGGCCAGAAAATCATTCCGGGCAACATCATCGTGCGTCAGCGCGGCACCCAATTCCACGCCGGTTACGGTGTTGGCATGGGTAAGGATCACACCCTCTTCGCGAAAATCGAAGGCGTGATCAAGTTTGAAGTAAAAGGCGCGTTCAACCGCCGTTACGTGAGCGTTGTCGCCGCTTAATTGCGCGATCGCTGGAAAAGCCCTGTCTCGCGACGGGGCTTTTTCGTTTATGGGGTGAGTCTCTTGCAAAGCTGTTTGTGATGGGCTCCGGGGCTGGATTTGCGGTCGCTGATTGAGGTCGCTACGCTCATTTTTGCAAGAGTCTTATGTCTTGGTTTCTTAAGCTCGTCCACGCGGCGAGAGGCGTTTTGTTATGAAGTTCGTTGATGAAGTTTCCATCCGAGTAAAAGCAGGCGACGGCGGTAACGGTTGCATGAGTTTCCGTCGCGAAAAGTTCATTGAAAACGGTGGCCCCAACGGCGGTGACGGCGGTGACGGCGGTTCCATCTACATGATGGCCGACGAAAACCTCAACACCCTGGTCGACTACCGTTACACCCGGCACTTTGATGCCGAGCGTGGCTCCAACGGCGGCAGCACCGACTGCACCGGTAAAAAAGGCGAAGACCTGGTACTGCGCGTACCGGTCGGTACCACGATCATCGACTCCGCGACCCAGGAAGTGATCGGCGACCTGACCAAGGCCGGCCAGAAGCTGATGGTGGTGCAGGGCGGCTGGCACGGTCTGGGTAACACCCGATTCAAGTCCAGTACCAACCGTGCACCACGCCAGACCACCCCGGGCAAGCCGGGCGAGCAGCGCGACCTCAAGCTGGAAATGAAAGTGCTCGCCGACGTGGGCCTGCTGGGCCTGCCGAACGCCGGTAAAAGTACCTTCATCCGCTCGGTCTCGGCCGCCAAGCCGAAAGTCGCCGACTACCCGTTCACCACCCTGGTACCCAACCTGGGCGTGGTCAGCGTCGACCGCTGGAAGAGCTTTGTGATCGCCGACATTCCTGGCCTGATCGAAGGCGCTTCCGACGGCGCAGGCCTTGGGATTCGCTTCCTCAAGCACTTGTCGCGCACGCGTTTGCTGCTGCACCTCGTCGACATGGCGCCACTGGATGACACCAGTGCAGCCGACGCCGCCGAAGTGATCGTCAGCGAGCTGACCAAGTTCAGCCCGGCCCTGGCCGAGCGTGACCGTTGGCTGGTGCTGAACAAGTGCGACCAGATCCTTGAGGAAGAGCACGAAGAGCGCGTCAAGGAAATCGTCGATCGCCTGGAGTGGGAAGGTCCGGTGTACGTGATCTCGGCCATCGCCAAAGAAGGCACCGAGCGCCTGACCCGCGACATCATGCGCTACCTGGAAGACCGCGCCGACCGCCTGGCGGCCGACCCGGTATTCAAGGCCGAGCTGGCCGAGCTCGACCAGCAGATCGAAGACGAAGCCCGTGCCCAGCTGCAAGCGCTGGACGACCAGCGTGCCCTGCGCCGCAGCGGCGTGAAGTCGGTGCATGACATCGGCGACGATGACTGGGACGAAGAAGACGTGGATGATGAGGACGGCCCGGAAATCATTTACGTGCGCGACTGATTCGTTGCGATAAACTTGAACGCCGCTCCCTTGGAGCGGCGTTTTGGTATCCGGGTATAACGTTATGGGCGGCGCTGGGTCGCGCGGCCCTCACTCTAAGGTTGAAGATGATGCGGAGCAAAGTGACAGGTGCGCAGCGCTGGGTCGTGAAGATCGGCAGTGCGTTGCTGACAGCGGATGGCAAGGGGTTGGACCGTGCCGCCATGAGCGTCTGGGTCGAGCAGATGGTGGCCTTGCATGAGGCCGGAGTCGAGTTGGTGCTGGTATCGTCCGGGGCAGTTGCCGCCGGAATGAGCCGCCTCGGCTGGACCGCGCGACCCAGCGCGATGCACGAACTGCAAGCCGCCGCCGCCATCGGCCAGATGGGCCTGGTGCAAGCCTGGGAGTCCAGCTTTGCCGAGCACGGTCGCCACACGGCGCAGATCCTGCTGACCCATGACGACCTGTCCGACCGCAAGCGTTACCTCAACGCCCGCAGTACCCTGCGCGCGCTGGTGGAGCTCAAGGTCATCCCGGTGATCAACGAGAACGACACCGTGGTCACCGACGAAATCCGTTTCGGCGACAACGACACCCTCGCCGCGCTGGTAGCCAACCTGGTGGAAGCCGACCTGCTGGTGATCCTCACCGACCGCGACGGCATGTTCGACGCTGACCCGCGCCACAACCCCGACGCCCAGCTTATCTACGAAGCCCGTGCCGATGACCCGGCGCTCGACGCCGTGGCCGGCAGCGTCGGCGGCGCCCTGGGCCGTGGCGGCATGCAGACCAAGCTGCGCGCTGCGCGCCTGGCCGCGCGTTCCGGGGCCCACACCATCATCGTCGGTGGGCGCCTGGAGCGCGTGCTGGATCGCCTCAAGGCGGGCGAGCGCATCGGGACGCTGCTGTCGCCGGAGCGTGGCATGCTGGCGGCGCGCAAGCAGTGGCTGGCCGGGCACCTGCAAACCCGTGGCACCCTGGTGCTGGATGAAGGCGCGGTATCGGCGCTGTCCCAGGGCAACAAAAGCTTGCTGCCGGTGGGCGTCAAACGGGTGCAAGGCAGCTTCCGCCGAGGCGAGATGGTGGTGTGCGTGGCGCCGGATGGTCGTGAGATCGCCCGCGGCCTGGCGAACTACAGTGCCCTGGAAGCGCAGAAGATTATTGGACAATCGTCCGACGCGATTGTCGGACTTCTGGGTTACATGGCTGAGCCGGAACTGGTTCACCGCGATAACCTGATCCTGGTTTAACCAAAGGAATACACGATGCGTTTAGTGACAGGACTGCTCGGCCTGCTGTTGGCCATGCCACTGTTGGCCTCGGCCGAAGAAGTCGGCCAGGTGTCGACGGTGTTCAAGATTGTCGGCCCCAATGACCGGATCGTCGTCGAAGCGTTCGATGACCCCAAGGTCGACGGCGTGACGTGTTACCTGTCGCGCGCCAAGACCGGCGGCGTGAAAGGTGGCCTGGGCCTGGCCGAAGACCGCGCCGAAGCCTCGATTGCCTGCCGCCAGGTCGGCCCGATCCACTTCAAGGGCGAGCTCAAGGACGGCGACGAAGTGTTCAAGGAGCGCACCTCGCTGGTGTTCAAGACCATGCAGGTGGTGCGTTTCCTCGACAAGAAGCGCAATACGCTGGTGTATCTGGTCTACAGCGACCGCCTGATCGAAGGCAGCCCGCAGAACGCAGTGACCGCGATTCCGATCTTGCCGTGGCCAACCGCGCAGTAACCGGCGGGCGAGTTTTTCAATCGGCATCTATGATTGCAGGCTTGTGGTCTGTAATCTCGAAGGGCTGCAATGCGAAGAACATGGGATATCTGGAGTTCGTCATGAGTGCTTTCCACGACCTGAAACTCAAAGCGTTGGACGGACAAGAGCTGCCGCTGGCGCCCTTCAAGGGCCAAGTCGTGCTGGTGGTCAACGTCGCCTCCAAATGCGGTCTGACCCCGCAGTATGCGGCCCTGGAAAACCTCTACCAGCAATACAAGGACCAGGGTTTCACCGTGCTGGGCCTTCCGTGCAATCAGTTTGCAGGCCAGGAGCCGGGCACCGAGCAGGAGATCCAGGCCTTCTGCAGCCTCAATTACGGGGTGACGTTCCCCCTGGGCAGCAAGCTTGAGGTGAACGGCCCTGATCGTCACCAGTTGTACCGCCTGCTGGCGGGCGAGGGCGCTGAGTTTCCAGGCGATATCACCTGGAATTTCGAAAAATTCCTGCTCGGCAAGGATGGCCGTGTACTGGCGCGCTTCTCGCCGCGTACGCCGCCGGATGATCCAACGGTCGTCCAGGCCATCGAAAAAGCCCTGGCCTGAATCCCTCGTTGTAGGAGCGAGCTTGCTCGCGAAAATCGCCAACCATGACGCGTGCACGCTGGATACACGCGGTGTGCTCCGGCTCTTCGCGAGCAAGCTCGCTCCTACAGGTATTCGGTTGTTTTTATCGCCTTAATCACTCAGATCAATAGTGCTACCCAGCAAGCTTTGGCGTGCATATTATCCACATCATAAATTCGCCTCATGTGGAGTGCTCCATGCCCGTCCAAGCCTTGTTCAAACCTTTCCAGCTCGGTGCACTGCAACTGTCGACCCGCGTGGTCATGGCGCCGATGACGCGTTCGTTTTCACCCGGCGGCGTACCCAATTCCAAAGTGATCGAGTACTACCGCCGTCGCGCCGCCGCCGGTGTGGGCCTGATCATCACCGAAGGCACCGTGGTCGGCCATCAAGCCTCCAACGGCTACCCCAATGTGCCGCACTTCTACGGCGAAGCGGCGTTGGCCGGCTGGAAGAAAGTGGTGGATGCGGTCCACGCCGAAGGCGGCAAGATTGTGCCGCAGTTGTGGCATGTGGGCAGTGTGCGCCGTATCGGTACCGAACCTGATGCCAGCGTGCCGGCCTATGGCCCGATGGAGAAACTCAAGGAAGGCAACGTGGTCGTCCACGGCATGACCACCCAGGACATCAAGGACGTGATCAATGCCTTCGCCCAGGCGGCCAAAGATGCCCAGAGCATCGGCATGGACGGTGTGGAAATCCACGGCGCCCACGGCTACCTGGTCGACCAGTTCTTCTGGGAAGGCAGCAACCAGCGCACCGACGAATACGGTGGCAGCCTGGCCAACCGCTCACGTTTCGCCATCGAACTGATCCAGGCTACCCGCGCGGCGGTCGGTCCGGACTTCCCGATCATCTTGCGTTTTTCCCAGTGGAAGCAGCAGGACTACACGGCGCGCCTGGTGCAAACCCCCGAGGCGTTGGGCGAATTCCTCAAGCCGTTGTCCGACGCCGGCGTGGATATTTTCCACTGCTCAACGCGCCGGTTCTGGGAACCGGAGTTCGAAGGTTCCGACCTCAACCTGGCCGGCTGGACCCGCCAGTTGACGGGCAAGCCGACGATTACCGTGGGCAGTGTCGGCCTGGATGACGAATTCCTGCAGTTCATGGTCAACACCGATAAAGTCGCGCAGCCGGCCAGCCTTGAGAAACTGCTGGAGCGCTTGAATAACGAAGAGTTCGATCTGGTCGCCGTGGGCCGTGCGCTGCTGGTGGACCCGGATTGGGCAGTGAAAGTGCGCGAGGGGCGTGAGGCGGACATTCTGCCCTTCAGTCGTGAGGCGTTGACGAGCCTGGTGTAAGCGGCGACAAGATGGGCGCCGGTTGCCCGTCATTGCACGCACCGCGTAACTGGCGTTCGAACTGCTCGACGATTGCCGGCCAGCCCTGGCGGCTGGCATGTTGTCGGGCATTCAAGCGCGCTCGGCGCAAGGTCTCGCGCTCCTCCAGCAGCCAGACGGCTGCGTCGCAAAATGCGTTTTCATCCCCCGGCATCGCCAGCGCACCGTTGTAGCCATGGCGAATATGCTGGGTGGCGGCCGCCTGGTCGTACGCCACCACGCCCAGCCCGGACGCCATGGCTTCCAGCACCACATTGCCGAACGTTTCGGTGAGGCTCGGAAACAGGAACAGATCGCCCGAGGCATAATGCCGTGCCAGCTCTTCGCCACGCCGGGCGCCGCAGAACACCGCTTCGGGCAAGTCGCGCTGCAACAGGCCGCGCTGCGGGCCATCGCCGACAATGACCAACTTGAACCGTCGCGAGGGGTAAGTGCTCTGCAGCGCATCGAAACAGCGTTTGAGCAGCCCCAGATTTTTCTCTTGGGCGAGGCGTCCTACGTGCAGCACCACGATATCGTCGCTCTCCACACCCCAGCTTTCGCGCAGGCTGTCGTCGCGTTTCGCCGGATGGAACAGTTGGCTATCGACTCCCCGGGACAGCATCCCGAGACGCTCGAAATGCCGGCGTTCCAACTCAAGGCGCTGACTCGCGCTGGGAACCAGCGTCAACGTCGACCGGTTATGAAACCAGCGCAGGTAATGGGTGACCAGGCGACTCAACAGACTCAAGCCGTACTGGTTCGAATACTGTTGAAAGTTGGTGTGGAAGCCGCTGACCACGCTGATTCCCAGGCGTCGCGCCGCGCGTAAGGCGGACAGGCCCAGCGGCCCCTCGGTTGCGATGTACAACACATCCGGGCGCTGACGTGTCCAGCGTCGCAGCAGCTTGTGCATCGACGATTGGCCCCATTGCAGCCCTGGATACCCCGGCAACGGCCAGCCACGGCACAGCAGCAACTCATCGTCACTCGGCCGGCTCTGGTCGACACCCTGGCGGGGGCGCACCAGTTCGATTTGATGGCCGCGCGCGCGCAAACCATCGCACAGGCGGCCAAGGGTGTTGGCCACCCCGTTGATTTCCGGCGGGAAGGTTTCGGTGATCAGGGTGATGTGAAGCGAGGCTGTCGTCATGACCCACAGTGTCGCTGCGGGCCATGTCGTCATTGTGTCACTGCGATGATGGATTTATGACCGGGCTAACTGCTGCCCCGCCATCGCTTCGGCACCTTGCTCGCGCACCCAGAACAGCGTGGCCCCGGCGACCGCCGCCGGCATCATCAGCAGGTTGACCACCGGCACCAGCAGCACCAGGTAGACGACTCCGCCAAAACTCATGCTCTGCCAGCGTTTCTGGCGCAGCCAGGCGAGCATTTCGTTCCAGCCCAGCTTGTGGTTGTCGGCCGGGTAGTCGATGTATTGGATCGCCATCATCCACACGCCGAACAGCAGCCACAACGGCGCGGCAATCAGGTTGACCACTGGAATGAACGACAGGATGAACAGGCCGATAGCCCGCGGCAGAAAGTAGCCCAGCTTGCGCATTTCCCGGGCCAGGGTGCGCGGGACCATGGCGATCAATTCGGCCCAGCTGAACGCGGGGAAGTCGTCGGTGCCACGCACCACCACCTCGACTTTCTCCGATAGAAAGCCATTGAACGGCGCCGCGATGATGTTGGCGAGCATGGTGAAGGTAAAGAACACCATCAGCACCACCAGCGCGACAAACAACGGCCATAACAGGTAATTGAGAAAGCTCAGCCAACTCGGCAGGGTTGGCATCAGGTGGTCAACCCATAGGCTGAACTGGTGCCCGGCAAAATAGATCAATCCTACAAACAGCAGCAGGTTGATCGCCAGCGGCAGCAGCACAAACAGGCGCAGGCCGGGGCTCAGCACCAGTTTGAGGCCTTCGCGCAGGTATTGCGGGCCGGAAAGAGCGGGGGCGGGCATGGATAACTCCGAGCATAGTGACGAACGGGCCGACCTTACCGGCTTTGTATTCCGGGCGAAAGCGGCGACATCAACGGTAACAAACGCTTCGATTGACCGAGCCGACTGCATAGAGACCACCTATGAGCTGGATTGTTATTCCGTATTTCCTTAATCTTGCCCCCCTCGATACGCTGCACCCATTATTTTCAGGGCCTGCGAGTTCAAGCACTTCCCCAAGTGCTTCGTGGTCCCTTTTTTATTCCAGCCGTCTTGTTGTGCGGACGGTCGATAGGAGTGAGTCATGTCTGATACCCGTCATTCGCGAGTGATTATTCTCGGTTCCGGCCCTGCCGGTTACAGCGCTGCCGTCTACGCTGCCCGGGCCAACCTCAAGCCGCTGCTGATCACCGGCATGCAGGCGGGCGGTCAGTTGACCACCACCACTGAAGTCGACAACTGGCCGGGCGATGTCCATGGCCTGACCGGCCCGGTGCTGATGGAGCGTATGAAAGAACACGCCGAGCGCTTTGAAACCGAGATCGTGTTCGACCACATCAACAAGGTCGACTTCTCCAAGAAGCCTTACAGCCTGACCGGCGACAGCGGCGTGTATACCTGTGACGCATTGATCATCGCCACCGGCGCCAGCGCCCGTTACCTCGGGCTGCCTTCGGAAGAGGCGTTCATGGGCAAGGGCGTTTCCGCCTGCGCGACGTGCGACGGTTTCTTCTATCGCAACAAGCCGGTGGCTGTGGTCGGTGGCGGCAACACCGCCGTGGAAGAGGCGCTGTACCTGGCCAACATCGCCAGCACCGTGACCCTGGTGCATCGCCGCGAAACCTTCCGCGCCGAGAAGATTCTGATCGACAAGCTGCACGCCCGCGTTGCTGAAGGCAAGATCATCCTCAAGCTCAACGCCACGCTGGACGAAGTCCTGGGTGACAATATGGGCGTGACCGGCGCCCGTCTGAAGAACAACGACGGCAGCTTCGACGAGTTGACAGTCGACGGCGTATTCATCGCCATCGGCCACACCCCGAACACCTCGTTGTTCGAAGGCGTGCTGGAAGCCAAAGACGGTTACCTGGTGGTGCAGGGCGGCCGTGAAGGCAACGCAACGGCCACCAACATCGAAGGCATCTTCGCTGCCGGTGACGTGGCGGACCACGTGTACCGCCAGGCCATCACCTCGGCCGGCGCCGGCTGCATGGCGGCCCTGGATGCCGAGCGTTACCTCGATGGTTTGAAAGACGCTTCGTTCTAAGCAACACTGCAAAAAAAATGTGGGAGGGGGCTTGCCCCCGATTGCGGTGGTTCAGTTTGAGCTGGTCTAATAGTCCCGGACACCTCAATAGGTGAAACTACACCTATTGAGGAGTATTCCATGACCAAGAAGTACAGAAAATTCGACGCCGCTTTCAAGCTAAGA
>NZ_JAFLXH010000057.1:0-22040 GCF_019891515.1 Pseudomonas sp. Wu6
ATGGAGCAGTCTGGTAGCTCGTCGGGCTCATAACCCGAAGGTCGTCGGTTCAAATCCGGCTCCCGCAACCAAACATCAAAAAAGGCTACTCGAAAGAGTGGCCTTTTTTGTATCCGGTGAAAAAGTTCTTCTGAAACAATGGCATGGCATCTTTCATGAAACCGTAGACGGTTTGCAGAGTCCATCTCATTGCACGCTATGCGCTATGCTCAAGCACTACCCTCTACGACCAATGGCCGCAGTCGCCGCACTCGGTGATCCGCGTTAATATTTGTAATTATTTTGTCCATAGGGATTGGTAACTTGGCTGGATACCCCCATCCTGTCGCGCACAATCCACGAGGTGATTGATGCGCGCCAACTCGTCTGAACCACAAGACACCGTCACAGCGGAACAACCGATCCCTCCCACCCGTTTGCGTTGGCTGGATCTGTTGAGCAAATACCGTCAGCCCATCGGCCTGGCCGTGACCTTGCTGCTGTTTGCCATTGCCCTGATCGCCTGCCGACATCTGTTGTTGGAGCTCGATCTCTACGCCCTCCACGACTCGATCCTGGAAGTGCCCAAGCCTGCCTTGCTCGGCGCATTTGCGGCGGCGGTGGCCGGCTTCATCATTCTGTTGGGCTATGAGTTCTCCGGCGCACGTTATGCCGGCGTGAAACTGCCCGCCAAGACCCTGGCACTCGGTGGCTTCACCGCCTTTGCCATCGGCAACGCCATTGGCTTGTCGATGCTCTCGGGCGGCTCGGTGCGCTACCGTCTGTATGCACGCCACGGCATTGGTGCTTCGGAAGTCGCGCACATGACCGTGTTCGCCAGCCTGGCGCTGGGCTGCGCGCTCCCGCCCCTGGCCGCTTTGGCCACACTGAGCAACCTGCCGGCGGCCTCGACCTACCTGCATTTGTCGCAAAGCCTGCTCGGCGGTGTTGCCGGTGCCGTGCTGCTGTTGTCGGCCATGTTGTGTATCGGCATTTATCGCCGCCGCCTGCCGGAACAACCCTACCCGGATAACCTGTTGGTCAAGGCCGGGCGCCGCACCCTGCGCCTGCCGGGCCGTCGCTTGACGTTCCTGCAGTTGATCATCACCGCACTGGATGTCGCCGCCGCCGCCACCGTCCTGTATATGTTGCTGCCGGAAGCGCCGCCCTTCGGCCCGTTCCTGCTGGTGTACCTGCTGGCCCTGGCCGCCGGCGTGCTCAGCCATGTACCGGGTGGCGTGGGGGTGTTCGAAGCGATCCTGCTGGCGGCCTTCGCCGACAAACTCGGCGCTGCGCCACTGGCCGCCGCCCTGCTGCTGTACCGGATGATCTACGTGGTATTGCCGCTGTTGATCGCCTGTATCTTCCTGCTGGTCAACGAGGCCCAGCGCCTGTTCCAGACCCAGCAAAGCCTGCGCGTCGCCTCCGGCCTTGCGGCACCGGTGCTGGCCGTACTGGTTTTTTTGTCCGGCGTGGTCCTGCTGTTTTCCGGCGCCACGCCGGAGATCGATTCACGCCTGGAAAACATCGGCTTCCTGATTCCCCACCGCCTGATTGACGCGTCGCACTTCGGCGCCAGCCTGATCGGCGTGCTCTGCCTGTTGCTGGCCCAAGGCTTGCGTCGACGTTTGTCGGCGGCCTGGATGCTGACCATGGTGCTGCTGCTGGTAGGCGCCCTGCTCTCGCTGCTCAAGGGTTTCGACTGGGAAGAAGCCAGTCTGATGACCATGACCGCCGTGCTGCTGGCGATCTTCCGACGCTCGTTCTACCGCGCCAGTCGCTTGACCGAACTGCCCTTCTCGCCGCTGTACCTGGTGGCCAGCGTGTGCGTGCTGGGCGCGTCGATCTGGCTGCTGCTGTTCGCCTACCAGGACGTGCCCTACAGTCACCAACTGTGGTGGCAGTTCACCCTCGACGCCAACGCCCCGCGCGGCCTGCGTTCGTTGCTGGGCGCCGCCGTCCTGCTGGTGATCGTATCGCTGACCTGGCTGCTGCGTACCGCGCGCCCGGTCATCCATCTGCCGACCCCGGACGAACTCGAACGCGCCTCCAAAATCCTGATGGCCTCGTCCCAACCCGATGGCGGCCTGGCGCTGACCGGCGACAAGGCATTGCTGTTCCACCCCAATGACGAAGCCTTCCTGATGTATGCCCGCCGCGGGCGCAGCCTGGTGGCCTTGTATGATCCGATCGGCCCGACCCAGCCGCGCGCCGAGATGATCTGGCAGTTCCGCGACCTGTGCGACATCCACCACGCACGGCCGGTGTTCTATCAAGTGCGTGCGGAGAACCTGCCGTACTACATGGATATCGGACTCACCGCAATCAAGCTGGGCGAAGAAGCCCGTGTCGACCTGAAACGCTTTGACCTGGAAGCCAAGGGCAAAGAAATGAAAGATTTGCGCTACACCTGGAACCGTGGCACCCGGGACGGTCTGTCCCTGGAGATCTGCGAGCCGGGCACGGCGCCGATGGATGAATTAAAAGTTATCTCGGACGCCTGGCTTACCGGTAAGAATGTGCGCGAAAAAGGCTTCTCCCTGGGCCGTTTCAGCGACGACTACCTCAAGCACTTCCGTATCGCGATCATTCGCTTCGAAGGGCGCCCGGTGGCCTTCGCCAACCTGCTCGAGACGTACAACCATGACCTGGCCAGTCTCGACCTGATGCGCGCCCACCCGGACGCACCGAAGCTGACCATGGAATTCATGATGGTCGGCCTGATTCAACATTATAAGAACCACGGCTACGCACGCTTCAGCCTCGGCATGGTGCCGTTGTCGGGCCTGCAACCCCGGCGTGGCGCACCACTGACCCAACGCTTGGGTTCGATGGTGTTCCGCCGTGGCGAGCAACTGTATAACTTCCAAGGTTTGCGCCGCTTCAAAGACAAGTTCCAGCCTGACTGGGAACCCCGTTACATGGCCGTGCCCGCAGGACTTGATCCGCTGGTGGCACTGGCCGATACCGCCGCCCTGATCGCGGGCGGCTTGACTGGATTGGTGAAACGCTGATGATTCGACGCTCCTGGCGGTATGTATTGGCTGTTGTAGTGCTGCTCGCGCTGGTCCTGGGCGGCGGCTACTGGTACTGGAACCGCCCCGCCCCACAGCCGACCCTGGAGCAGATGCCCCAGGCCGATGGCTCGGTGATGACCCGCGTAAGCCCTGCCGGCACGGTAAAGGCCCGCGTGGCAGTGGCCGTGATGGCCGACGAAACCCTGACCGACAGCCAACTGATCGCCCTCAGCCAGGGTGGCTCGGCGCAGCTCGTCCAGGTGATCCTGCCCAAGGATGACTGCAAGCTGCAGGAGCAAGCGCTGCAAAGCGCCCTGGCCCAGCTTAAAGGCCCGGCGACCCTGGTCAGCGGCATCGGCCCTGGCGCGGCGCTCGCCTGGCGCTGGCTGGCCACACAGAGCGACGACAAGGCCAACGCCATTTCCGTCGGCTTCGCCCTGAAACAGGAAGGCTGCAACGACCCGCTGCCGAAAACCGCCGCCCATGGCAACTGGCTGGTGGCCTGGAATGACAACCCCGACGATGAAAGCGCCAGCTTCGTACGTGACACACCGCGCGCCACCACCAGCATCAGCGACTACGACATTCATTACCCGCAAGTGCTGAACAACGAGCTGCGCAAGCAACTGGTAGGTTCGGACAACGGCGGCCTGGCGATTCCAGTGGTGGAAGTGCCGGCCGGTCAGGCCAAGGACACCGTGACCCTGTTCCTCTCCGGTGACGGTGGCTGGCGTGACCTGGACCGTGACGTGGCCGGCGAAATGGCGAAGATCGGCTACCCGGTGGTCGGCATCGACACCCTGCGCTACTACTGGCAGCACAAAACCCCGGAACAAAGCGCCAAGGACCTGACCGAACTGATGCAGCACTACCGGCAGAAATGGGGCACCAAGCGCTTCGTGCTGACCGGTTACTCGTTCGGCGCCGACGTCCTGCCGGCTATCTACAACCGGATGCCGGCAAACGAACAGCAACGGGTCGACGCGATCATCCTGCTGGCCTTCGCCCGCACCGGCAGCTTTGAGATCGAAGTGGAAGGCTGGCTGGGCAACGCCGGCAAGGAAGCCGCAACCGGCCCGGAAATGGCCAAGTTGCCCCCCGAGAAAGTGGTGTGCATCTATGGTGCGGAAGAAGTCGACGAGAGTGGCTGCACGGACAAGACTGCCGTGGGCGAAGCCATGAAGCTGCCCGGTGGGCATCACTTCGATGAAAACTACCCGGCGCTGGCCAAGCGGTTGGTGGATATCATTGTGAAACACCAGGCCAAGGCCGAGTAATCCCAGGCTATACACAAATCCAATGTGGGAGGGGCGGTGCGACGATTCGACTTGCCCCCGATAGCGGTGGATCAGTCACTACATCATTGACTGACACTCTGCTATCGGGGGCAAGCCCCCTCCCACATTTGCTTTGTGGTGTGGCTAAGATCTAACGCGGTTCGATATGCGCAATCATCAACTGCACTGTCTCATTCCCACGAAACTCGTTCACATCCAGCTTGTAGGCCAACTCCACCCAGCGCACGGTCGGGTTAGGCCAGACTTCACGGTCTACCCCAAACGCAATGCCATCAAGCTTCACCGACCCGCACTCGCTCTTGAGCACCACCTTCAAGTGCCGCTCGCCCACCACCCGTTGTTCCACCAGCTGAAACACACCGTGAAACAACGGCTCGGGAAAGTGCTGCCCCCACGGGCCGGCATGGCGTAGCGCGCGGGCCAGTTCCAGATGAAACTCTTCCACCGCCAGGGTGCCATCGGAGAGCAGACGTCCGGTGAGGTCTTCTTCGCGCAGTTGCCGACGCACTTCGGCATCGAAAGCCTCGGCGAACAAGGGGAAATTCGCTTCGGGCAGGGTCAGGCCCGCCGCCATCGCGTGACCGCCGTATTTGGCGATCAGGTTGGGGTGCTGGCTGGCAACCACCGCCAGCGCGTCACGGATATGAAAGCCTTGTACCGACCGCCCTGAGCCCTTGAGCATGCCATCACCGGCATCGGCAAACGCGATGGTGGGACGGAAATAACGCTCTTTCATGCGCGACGCCAGAATCCCGATCACCCCCTGGTGCCACTCCGGGTCGAACAGGCACAGGCCGTACGGCATTGACTCCACCGGCAAATCCTTGAGTTGCGCCAGGGCTTCGCGCTGCATGCCCTGCTCGATGGATTTGCGGTCCTGGTTCATGCCGTCCAACTGCGCGGCCATTTCCCGCGCCGCAGCCACATCGGTGGTCAGCAGGCATTCGATGCCCAGGCTCATATCGTCCAGGCGCCCGGCCGCATTGAGCCGTGGGCCGAGAATGAAACCCAGGTCGGTGGAGGTGATGCGGGCATGGTCGCGCTTGGCCACTTCGAGGATCGCCTTGATCCCCGGCCGTGCGCGACCGGCGCGGATACGCTCCAACCCTTGATGCACCAGGATGCGGTTGTTGGCGTCCAGCGGCACCACGTCGGCGACGCTGCCCAGGGCCACCAGGTCGAGCAGTTCACCAATGTTCGGCTGCGGGCTGTTGTCATACCAGCCGAGGCTGCGCAAACGCGCGCGCAGGGCCATCAGTACGTAGAAGATCACGCCCACACCGGCCAGTGCCTTGCTGGGGAACGTACAGCCTGGCTGGTTCGGATTGACGATCGCGTCCGCCGCCGGCAGTTCGTCGCCCGGCAAGTGGTGATCGGTCACCAGCACCTTCAGCCCCGCCGCCTTCGCCGCCGCCACGCCTTCGACACTGGAGATACCGTTGTCCACCGTGATCAGCAACTGCGGCTCGCGCTGCAACGCCACCGCAACGATCTCCGGCGTCAGGCCATAGCCGTATTCAAAACGGTTGGGCACCAGGTAATCGACATGCGCCGCACCGAGCAAACGCAGGCCCAGTGTACCCACGGTGCTGGCGGTGGCGCCGTCGGCGTCGAAGTCACCGACGATCAGGATACGTTGGCGTTGTTCCAGCGCCGTCACCAGCAGGTCGACGGCGGCATCGATGCCCTTGAGCTGCTGATACGGAATCAACCGCGCCAGGCTCTTGTCCAGCTCGGCTTCCGATTGCACCCCGCGCGCGGCGTAGAGACGGGTCAGCAGCGGTGGCAATTCACCGAGGAATGGCAGGACGGCGGGCAAGGGACGGGGATCGATACGCATACGGGGGGTGATGACTTCTCTACTGATTCAACGGATAAACAACAATTCAAAATTCAACAAAGATCAAATGTGGGAGGGGGCTTGCCCCCGATAGCGATCTATCAGCCAGCTTATCTGTAGCTGATCCACCGCTATCGGGGGCAAGCCCCCTCCCACATTTTTTTCAATCACGCTCGCCCACCAGCCACTGCAACTGCACTTCATGCTGGCCACGGTCATCGGTGACGAAGATCGTGCCTTCGCTGATCATCACATCCCACTTGATCACGCGCGGCATGTCCTTGGCCAGCACCTCCAGAATCTCCTGCGGCACGGCAGCGATGTGCACGTTCTTGAGGTTATTCGCCACCGGCACCACCTTGCCTTCCCACACCCGCAGGCTGCCGTATGCCAGCAGGCTGGTGCGTTCGGTGCGACGCGAGCACCAGGTCAGGCGGTCTGCATCCGGCTGGCCGACTTCGATCCAGTGCAACACCCGATCATCCAGGCTCTTTTCCCACAGGGCCGGCTCGTCGACATCCGACAAGCCACGGCCGAACGCCAACTGCTCGTTGTACCAGAGGGCGTAGGCCAGCAGGCGCACGGTCATGCGTTCTTCGGTTTCCGAAGGGTGGCGGGCGATGGTCTGTTTGACGCTCTCGTACACCGAACGGTCAAGGTCGGTGAGGTTGAGTTCGAATTTGTAGGTCGTGGACGGCTGGGCCATGAACGGGCTCTGGAGACAGGGAAAGACGGCCAGTCTAACCGATGGCGAGGCCAATCAACGAATACTGCGCTGCATCCAGGCTGCCCGCCTATGTTAAAAAGCAGTACGTCACCGTCCCGCGCGCTCAAGGATCCCCATGTCGCTTAATGCCAAACCGCTTGCCGGCCTGAAAGTCATCGAACTCGGCACCCTGATTGCCGGCCCGTTTGCCTCACGTATCTGCGCCGAGTTCGGCGCCGAAGTGATCAAGGTCGAATCCCCGGACGGCGGCGACCCGCTGCGCAAATGGCGCAAATTGTATGAAGGCACCTCGCTGTGGTGGTTCGTGCAGGCGCGTAACAAGCAGTCGCTGACCCTCAACCTCAAGCACCCGGATGGCCTGGCGATCCTCAAGCAATTGCTGGCCGACGCCGACATCCTGATCGAAAACTTCCGCCCCGGCGTGCTGGAAAAACTCGGCCTGGGCTGGGAAACCCTGCACGCACTGAATCCAAGGCTGGTGATGGTGCGCCTTTCCGGCTTCGGCCAGACCGGGCCGATGAAAGACCAGCCGGGGTTTGGCGCGGTGGGCGAGTCCATGGGCGGCCTGCGCTACATCACCGGCTTCGAAGACCGCCCGCCCGTGCGCACCGGGATTTCCATCGGTGACTCGATTGCCGCGCTGTGGGCGGTGATCGGCGCGCTGATGGCCCTGCGTCATCGTGAAGTCAACGGCGGCCTCGGCCAGGTGGTCGACGTGGCGCTGTACGAAGCCATCTTCGCCATGATGGAAAGCATGATTCCCGAGTTCGATGTGTTCGGCTTCATTCGCGAACGCACCGGCAATATCATGCCCGGTATTACGCCCTCCTCGATCCACACCAGCGCCGACGGCAAACATGTGCAGATTGGCGCCAACGGCGATGCGATCTTCAAGCGCTTCATGGCCGCCATTGGCCGTGACGACCTGGCGAACGACCCGGCGCTTGCCAGCAATGACGGGCGTGACAGCCGCCGAGATGAGCTGTACGGGGTGATCGATCGCTGGGTCAACGCCCTGCCGCTGGAGCAGGTCATGGCGCAGTTGAACCAGGCCCAAGTGCCCGCCAGCCGCATCTACAGTGCCGAGGACATGCTGGGCGACCCGCAATTCCTCGCCCGGGAGATGTTCCTCAGCGCGCAACTGCCGGGCGGCAAGGATTTCAAGATGCCCGGCATTGTGCCCAAGCTGTCGGATACGCCAGGCAGCTGTGAATGGGTGGGTCCGCAATTGGGCGAGCACAACGGTGTGCTGCTCAACGCCCTGGGCTATGACGCGGCGGCCATCGCCCGCTTGCGTGCGGATGGCGCGATCTGAGCGCGCCGCAGTGCCAAATTTCAGGCAAAAAGAAACCCCGAGGAGTGGGGAGACAACTCGGGGTTAAACGTGATCTACAAAGACCAGTACAACAAGCCACAAACACCGGAGCACAATGTTTGCTCTTGCTGTTACAAACTCTGACCGGCCGTGTTGTAGGAAGTTTCGAAGGATAAATAATTCTTCATGCGCAGACCGGGGTTCGCGTCATGGCGGCGTTTCGCAAGGCTGCGATGACCGAGGGCTCGAGTCGACCTTCAGCGATTTTCAAATCGCGCAGCAGGCAATCCACCACATCCACCAGCGCGCGTTTGTCGGTCAACTGAGCGCGGTTGACTTCGCGCTCGACCATGATGGCGCCACCGGGGTTCTTCACGGTCACCAGGCATTCGCCCTGCACACCAGAGGTGGTCAGCGTAACCAGATAAGGGCTCAGTGCTTCTTCGAGCAACAGGCTGATACTTTCCATCTCGATCACCACTCAATAGTTCGGGAACAATCGTTTCAACGGGTGCTGCATCTCTCCTAAGTGACTGGTCGTAACGTAGGAAAGTTCGCTTTTTCGTCTTTCAAGGGTTGTGCGGGGATGACGTATCCAGCATGCGCTTGCAACATGACAGGTAAAAAACGGCGGCACATAACTGCTTACGCAATGGGTTGCGGTTTTGGGCTACGCCGAGCGCGCAGGCCAGGCGTGAATCCTATACTCGGTGAGCGCTGATCACCCTGCCGTGCAGGCAGAGTGCATGTCATAAGGCCCTTATTGCGAAGGATGAAAATGATGTTGGAACAAAATGAACAGCAAGCATCGATGGAGAGGATGCATGCCGATGTAAGGCGCATCTATGCCGAAATATCACGCATGCAGGCTAAGCAAGATAAGCTCAAATCGGAATCACTGAAGATAAATTGCGAAACTTTCTGGTACCCCATGGGCGTAGCGATGGCCGTGGTCGCAACGATCGCCTCAATCACTGGAGTGGCTATTAAACTGCTCCTGTAAACAGCACGTTGCCGGGCCTGCCAGAAACAAAAAACGCCGCTGACCCAGGGAAGGGAAAGCGGCGTTGTTGTCTACGCGGTGCGCCTTACAGCGGCTTGCCCCGATTGCCATGCTGGCTGACAAACGCCTGCACAGTCTTCAGGTCGTTAGCCAGCACCGTGCAACGCTCTTCGCGCTCGAACAGATCAGCCAGGTGCTCCGGCAACTCCAGGGCCTTGCCAACACCGGCCTTTTCCACCGCCTCGGGGAATTTGACCGGGTGTGCGGTGCCAAGGATCACCATGGGGATATCCAGGCTGCGACGGCACTCGCGGGCGGCCTTCACACCGATGGCCGTGTGCGGGTCAAGCAACTCGCCGGTCTGGGCGTAGACCTCGGCGATGGTTTCGCAGGTCTGCGCATCGTCCACGGCCAGGGAGTCGAACAGCTTGCGGGTTTCGGTCCAGCGCTCCTGCTCGACGCTGAAGCCGCCACCTTGCTTGAAACTGCTCATCAGTTCGGCCAACGCCGCGCCATTGCGGCCATGCATGTCGAACAGCAGGCGTTCGAAGTTCGACGAGACCATGATGTCCATCGACGGCGACAGCGTGGCGTGCAGGGTTTCCTTGACGTACTGATTGCCGCTCATGAAGCGGTGCAGGATGTCGTTGCGATTGGTCGCGACGATCAACTGATTAATCGGCAGGCCCATGTTGCGCGCCAGGTAGCCGGCGAAGATGTCGCCGAAGTTGCCGGTCGGCACCGAGAACGACACTGAACGCGCCGGGCCGCCCAACTGCAGGGAGGCGTGGAAGTAGTAGACGATCTGGGCCATGATCCGCGCCCAGTTGATCGAGTTCACCGCCACCAGGCGCGTGCCCTTGAGGAAACTCTGGTCGGCGAAGCTGTTCTTGACCATTTCCTGGCAGTCATCGAAGTTGCCTTCGATGGCGATGTTGTGGATGTTCTCACCGAAAATGGTGGTCATCTGGCGACGCTGCACCTCCGACACGCGCTTGTGCGGGTGCAGGATGAAGATGTCGACGTTTTCGCAGTGCTTGCAGCCTTCAATGGCCGCCGAACCGGTATCGCCGGAGGTAGCGCCGATGATCACTACGCGCTCGCCGCGTTTTTCCAGCACGTAGTCGAGCAGGCGACCCAGCAATTGCAGGGCAAAGTCCTTGAACGCCAGGGTCGGGCCATGGAACAGCTCAAGCACCCACTCGTTGCCGTTCAACTGGCGCAGGGGTGCAATGGCGCTGTGGGAAAACACGCCGTACGTCTCTTCCAGGATCTTCTTGAAATCCGCGTCCGGAATGCTGCCGGTGACGAACGGGCGCATCACCCGGAACGCCAGCTCGTGGTAAGGCAGGCCGGCCCAGGAAGCGATTTCTTCCTGGGTGAAGCGTGGCAGGTTTTCCGGCACGTACAGGCCGCCGTCAGTGGCAAGGCCCGCCAGCAGAACGTCTTCGAAATTCAGGGCCGGTGCCTGGCCGCGGGTGCTGATATAGCGCATAGGGGCAAACCTTCGGTTTGGGCTTCAAGCTTCAAGTTACAAGCGGCAAGTTAGAGCGAATCGGCTTTTACTTGCAGCTTGCAGCTAACCGCTTGCAGCTGAATTAATTCAAATGTTCGACGCGGATACGGACCACCGGCCCTACTACGCCCTGGAGCGCTTCAAGAGCCCGAATGGCATCGTTGATATGCTGCTCGAGCACGCGATGGGTCAGCAGGATCATCGGCACCTGGCCGTTCTGCTCCTCGACTTCCTTCTGCATGATCGACTCGATGTTGATCCCGCGCTCCGACAGGATGCTCGCCACCTGGGCCAGCACGCCAGGATGATCCTGGGCCTGGATGCGCAGGTAGTAGGCACTTTCGCAGGCTTCGATCGGCAGGATCGGGTGGGCCGACAGCGAATCCGGCTGGAAGGCCAGGTGCGGCACGCGGTTTTCCGGGTCGCTGGTCATGGCGCGAACCACGTCCACCAGGTCGGCGATTACCGACGAAGCGGTCGGCTCCATCCCGGCACCGGCGCCGTAGAACAGGGTGGAACCGGCGGCGTCACCGTTGACCATCACCGCGTTCATCACGCCATTGACGTTGGCGATCAGGCGGTCGGCGGGGATCAGTGTCGGGTGCACACGCAATTCGATACCGGCCGGGGTGCTGCGCGCCACACCGAGGTGCTTGATGCGGTAGCCCAGGGCTTCGGCGTAGTTCACGTCGGCGGTGGTCAGTTTGGTGATGCCTTCGGTGTAGGCCTTGTCGAACTGCAGCGGGATGCCAAAGGCGATGGACGCCAGGATGGTCAGCTTGTGCGCCGCATCGATACCTTCCACGTCAAAGGTCGGGTCGGCTTCGGCATAACCCAGGGCCTGGGCTTCAGCCAGCACGTCTTCGAAGGTGCGGCCCTTTTCGCGCATTTCGGTCAGGATGAAGTTACCGGTGCCGTTGATGATGCCGGCCACCCAATTGATGCGGTTGGCGGACAGGCCTTCACGAATCGCCTTGATCACCGGGATGCCGCCGGCCACGGCGGCTTCGAACGCTACGATCACGCCCTTCTCACGGGCCTTGGCGAAGATTTCGTTACCGTGCACGGCGATCAGCGCCTTGTTGGCGGTGACCACGTGCTTGCCGTTCTCGATGGCCTTGAGCACCAGCTCGCGAGCCACGGTGTAGCCGCCTACCAGCTCGATGACAATATCGATCTCAGGGTTGGTGGCCACGGCGAATACATCGTTGGTAATCGCAATACCGGTCGTTTCGAACTGAGGCTTTGGCGAACGCGTGGCGATCTGCGCCACTTCAATCTCGCGCCCTGCACGGCGGGAAATTTCTTCGGCGTTACGCTGAAGTACGTTGAAGGTGCCGCCACCGACGGTCCCTAACCCACAGATGCCTACTTTGACCGGTTTCACTGAAAACTCCCCATGAAACGGCCGACGCGAGGTCGGCCGTGGAACACCGCCGCACAACTGCGGCTCTCAATTAATGACCCGCCGACGGTTCGGCGGATCATGCTCGTCAAAGGCTCGACGATTAATGCTTACTTGGCACCCAGTGCCAGTTTGGCAACTTGTGGTGCCGGCTGGTAGCCCGGAATCACTTGGCCGTCGGCCAAAACGATGGCCGGTGTGCCGTTCACACCGATGGACTGGCCCAGGGCGAACTGCTTGGAAACCGGATTGGCGCATTTGGCCGCCTTGATTTCCTTGCCATCGACCATCTTGTCCATGGCCGCCTTCTTGTCGGCCGAGCACCAGACCGCCTGCAACTGCTCATCACCCGGCGAACCGAGGCCCTGGCGTGGGAACGCGACGTAGCGCACTTCCACACCGAGCTTGTTCAGCGCCGGCACTTCGGCGTGCAGCTTGTGGCAGTACGGGCAGGTGGTGTCGGTGAACACGGTGATGTGGGTCTTGGTCTCGCCGATGGCCGGGTACACCACGGTCTCAGCCACCGGAATACCGTTGATCAGCTTGGACACGCCGAGGCGCTCGGCTTTCTCGGTCAGGTTGACCGGTTTGCCGTCCTTGAGCTGGAACAGGTAGCCCTGAACGATGTACTGGCCGTCGGCACTGGCGTACAGCACGCGGCTGCCCTTGAGCTTGACTTCATACAGACCGGCCATGGGGCTGGCGCTGATGCTTTCGATGGGGGTATCGAGTTGCAGGTTGACCAGGCTCTTGCGAATGGCCTGCTCAGCCGCATCGTCGGCGACGGCAAAGGTGGAAACCAACGCAATGGCTGCGGCGGCAATAATCTGGGTCAAGCGCATGGTAACTCCTGAAGGCAGATGCAGGGACGGGTGCCGCCACGCCGATTGGAAACCGGGGTGTGGACCGTCGCCTTTGCGAACCGACAAAGCCTACCACAGTTGGGCCGCAGGGCAGCCCGCAGCCGGAAAAATCGGGATTTTTCAGCCGCGTGGATGGTGCCTGGCGTGCATCTCCTGCAAGCGCGCCCGTGCCACATGGGTGTAGATCTGAGTGGTGGACAAGTCGCTGTGGCCGAGCAACATCTGTACCACGCGCAGATCCGCGCCATGGTTGAGCAAGTGGGTGGCAAACGCATGACGCAAGGTATGCGGCGACAGGGACTTGCCGATCCCGGCCACTTTGGCCTGGTGCTTGATCCGGTGCCAGAAGGTCTGGCGGGTCATCTGCTCGCCGCGCAGGCTGGGGAACAGCACATCGCTGGGACGGCCACCGAGCAGTTCGTGACGCGCATCGCGCAGGTAACGCTCGACCCACACTATCGCCTCCTCGCCCATCGGCACCAGGCGTTCCTTGCTGCCCTTGCCCATCACCCGCAACACGCCCTGGCGCAGGTTGACCTGCTCCAGGGTCAGGCTGATCAGCTCGGTAACCCGCAGGCCGCAGGCGTAGAGCACTTCCAGCATGGCGCGGTCGCGCTGGCCGATGGCCTCACTGAGATCCGGCGCGGCCAACAGAGCCTCCACGTCAGCTTCCGACAAGGATTTAGGAAGAGGCCTACCTAATTGCGGCATATCCACTTGTAGAGTTGGATCGACTGCGATGAGCTTTTCACGCAACAGGTAGCGATAAAAGCCACGTACACCGGAGAGAAATCTCGCGGTGGATCGCGGCTTGTAATGTTGCTCGAGGCGCCAGGCCAAGTGATCGAGGATCAGCTCGCGCCCGGCATTGATCAGCTCCAGGTTTTTCTCCTGCAGCCACCCGTTGAACAGGGCCAGGTCGCTGCGGTAAGCCTGGCGCGTGTTGTCGGAGAGGCCTTTTTCCAACCAAAGGGCGTCAAGGAAGCGGTCGATCAGGGGGTGGTCAATGGCGGGCATGGTTACTCAAGCGACGCGGCACGGGGCTCGGCGCCCTTTTATTTAGTGAACTGTGGCAAGGGCCACTAGTCTTTCATAGCCCGCTACTTCTAGGAACAGGAAGCTTTAATGAACGAACAACAGATCTTGTTGGCTTTCGGCGGTATCGGTGTGGCCGCGCTCGGCTGCCAATGGCTGGCCTGGCGCCTGAAATTGCCGGCGATTCTGTTTCTGTTATTGAGCGGAATCCTGGCAGGGCCGGTACTTGGCTGGCTCGACCCGCAGGAAATGTTCGGCCCGTTGCTGATGCCACTGGTGTCGCTGGCCGTCGCATTGATCCTGTTTGAGGGCAGCCTGACGCTGCATCTGTCGGAATGGAAGGAAATCGGCAGCGTGGTTCACCGACTGGTGACCCTTGGCGCACTGACGACCTGGGCGGTGATTACCCTGGCAACCCACTGGCTGTTGGGTTTCGACTGGATGCTGGCGCTGCTGTTCGGCACCCTGACGCTGGTCACAGGCCCGACGGTCATCGTGCCGATGTTGCGCGTGGTACGCCCCAAGGCGTCCATCGCCAACATCCTGCGCTGGGAAGGGATCGTCATCGACCCCATCGGTGCGCTGCTGGCCGTGGTGGTCTACAGCTTTATCATCGCCAGCGCCTCGGGCGATGGCTTGAGTCACAGCCTGCTGACCTTTGGCGGCGTCATCCTGTGCGGCAGCCTGTTCGGGATTGCCGGCGGCTGGGTGCTGGGCCTGGTGATGCGCCGCCAGTGGTTGCCGGAATACCTGCACAACCTGGCCACCCTGGCGGCGGTACTGGGGGTGTTCATCGCCTCCAATCAGGTCATGCATGAGTCCGGCCTGCTGGCGGTGACGCTGATGGGCATGTGGATGGCGAACATGAAGGGCGTGGACGTGCGGCACATCCTGCACTTCAAGGAGAACCTCAGCGTCCTGTTGATTTCCGGCTTGTTTATCCTGCTGGCGGCGCGCCTGGACCTGAACGCATTGATCGCCCTGGGGCCGTTTGTGCTGATTCTGCTGCTGATCATTCAGTTCATTGCGCGCCCGCTGAACGTTGCTGTGTCGACCGTCGGCTCGAAACTGAGCTGGCGCGAACGCGCACTGCTGGCCTGGATCGCCCCGCGCGGGATTGTGGCCGCAGCGGTGTCGGCGATTTTTGCGATTCGCCTGGATGAGGCCGGCCACGAAGGTGCGTTGTTGCTGGTGCCGCTGACGTTTGCGGTGATTATCGGCACGGTGGTGCTGCAAAGCGCGACTGCGCGCCCTCTGGCGCGCTTGCTGAAAGTGGCCGAGCCCGCGCCAAGCGGCTTTCTGATCGTCGGCGCGAACGCCCCGGCCCGCATCCTCGGCAAAGCCCTGCAACAGTTGGGCAGCCGAGTGCTGCTGACCGATTCAAGCTGGGAAAACATTCGCGCCAGCCGCATGGAAGGGCTGCCGACCTACTTCGGCAACCCGGCATCACAGCATGCCGAGTCCCATCTGGACCTGGTCGGTCTCGGGCATTTGCTCGCGCTGTCCCCTTCCGGCGAATTGAACACCCTGGCCACCATGCGCTTTCGTCATGACTTCGGGCATCGCCTGTTCGCCTTGGCCAACAGCCAGGAAAGCCGTCGCACCGACAAGCACCGGGCCAGCGGCGAGCACCGTGGGCACTTGCTGGGCAGCCAGCCGCTGAGCTACACCAAGCTCGCCAGCCTGCTGGGGCAAGGCGCCGAGCTGTATACCACGCAGCTGACCGATGGGTTTGGCTGGAGCGATTACCAGGCACTGCATGGGGAACGGGCGACGCTGCTGTTTGCCCGCGATAACAGCGGCTGGGTGCATGTGGTCACGCCTGAGAGCGATATGAAACCGTTGGCGGGATGGACATTACTGGCAGTCATTCAGCCTGGTCAGGCCTGAGGGCGCACGGCACAAATCGCAGGCACAAAAAAGCAGCCCGTAGGCTGCTTTTTTCTGCATCGGGAAGCTGGACTTAAGCCAGTTTTTCCTTGATGCGAGCTGCTTTACCGGACAGGTCACGCAGGTAGTACAGCTTGGCTTTGCGTACGTCACCGCGACGTTTCACAGCCATGCTGTCGATTTGCGGGCTGTAGGTCTGGAAAGTACGCTCTACGCCAACACCGTTGGAGATTTTACGAACAGTGAAAGCACTGTTCACACCACGGTTACGCTTGGCGATTACCACGCCTTCGAACGCTTGCAGACGCGAACGGTCGCCTTCCTTCACTTTCACCTGAACGACAATGGTGTCGCCCGGGGCAAAGGTAGGGATCTCTTTGGTCATCTGCTCTGCTTCGAGTGCAAGGATGATTTTGTTAGTCATGCTGTGCTCCTAAGGTAAGTCAATGGACCTACCATCGATACGTTGTTAACTATCGTCCCGCGCGAGGATGTATTCCTCGAGCAGCTTCTTCTCTTCTCCAGAAAGCGAGCGGCTTTCCAGAAGATCGGCGCGTCGTTCATAGGTCCGACCAAGGGACTGCTGTAAACGCCAACGCCGGATGTGTGCGTGATTGCCACTTAGCAATACGTCGGGAACACGCTGATCCGCATACACCTCCGGACGGGTGTAGTGCGGGCAATCCAGCAAACCATCCGTGAAGGAATCTTCCTCCGCGGAGTCCGCATGCCCTAAAGCTCCAGGCAGCAGTCGTGTAACCGCATCTATCAGGACCATCGCCGGCAGCTCGCCGCCAGACAGGACATAGTCCCCAATCGACCACTCTTCATCGACATGAGCTTCAATAAAACGCTCGTCAATGCCTTCATAGCGACCGGCAATCAGGATCAGTGCCTCCTCATTCGCCAGTTCGCCTACCGCAGCCTGTTTCAGCTGACGGCCTTGAGGGGACAGGTAAATTACCTTCGCCTTCTCCCCGGCGGCTGCCTTGGCCTGAGCCAACGCGTCTTCCAGGGGCTTGATCTTCATCACCATGCCCGGGCCACCGCCAAATGGGCGATCGTCCACAGTGTGATGTCGATCCGTCGTGTAGTCTCGCGGGTTCCAACAGGTAAGCTGCAACAGCCCCTGTTTCACCGCCCGACTGGTGATGCCGTACTCGCTGATGGCGGAGAACATCTCGGGAAACAAACTGATCACTTCAATGCGCAAATTAGCCACGCTTAGAAGTCCGCGTCCCATTCCACCTTCATCTCGCCCGCTGCGAGGTCGACGGCCAACACGCACTGCCCGGTATAGGGCAACAGGCGTTCGCGATCATCCAGGCTGCCAGCGCAAGGCTTGACCACCATTACATCATTGGCGCCGGTTTCCAGAAGATGATCGATTTTCCCGAGCAGTTGCCCGAGTTGATCAATAACCTTCAGACCTTCCAGCTGGTACCAGTAGTACTCGCCGTCGGTCAATTCAGGGAACAGGTTGCGCGGCACGCAGATCTCATAACCAGCCAGAAGACGAGCTTCTTCACGATCATCAAGACCCTTGAGCTTTGCGACCAGGAACTTGTCGCTCCCGCGTCCACTGACCAGCTCGACCTGTTTCACGCTGCCTTCGCGCTTAAGCGTCCAGGTTTTGTACTGCAACAGGTTTTCAGTCGGATCAGTAAAGGAATACACCTTCACTTCGCCGCGAACGCCATGAACAGAGTAAATCTTGCCGATAACGATCAAATCATCAGCAACAGTTGGCGTCGCGTTCATATTGCTCAGGCTGCGGCCTTAGCCGAGTCTTTCAACAGCTTGGCAACGCGCTCGGATGGCTGTGCACCAACGCTCAGCCAGTAGGCTACGCGCTCTTGGTTCACGGACAGACGAACTTCCTGACCGCGAGCGATCGGGTTGAAGAAGCCAACTTGTTCCTTGTGAGAGCCGTCACGTGGGTTGCGGCTGTCAGTTACGGTCAAGTGGTAAAACGGGCGCTTTTTGGAGCCGCCAAGGGCAAGACGGATTGTTAGCATGTGAACATCGTTCCTGTAGTCGGTGCTGCAAATCTAAATGCACAGCGGGCATAGGTGCCCGAAAGGCCGCATATTCTAAGGAATATCCGGACTTTTGCAAATGTCTTTTTCCGGCGCCTACCCGCGTGCCATTCAGATCTGCTATAGAGCCGTCGGTTAAAACGGCAGGTCAGCGCCCGCCAATGGCGGGTTTGCTGGAGATCCCGCATCCCTGCGGGTCGGAGCGCAAGCAGCGCCTGCGCTCGAATTCTTTACATCTTGGGCATGCCGCCGCCGGGCAACATACCGCCCATGCCGCGCATCATCTTGGCCATGCCGCCCTTGGCGGAGAATTTCTTCATCATCTTCTGCATCTGCTTGTGCTGCTTGATCAAGCGACCGATGTCCTGCACCTGGGTGCCGGAACCCATGGCGATCCGGCGTTTGCGCGAACCGCTGATCAGCTCAGGGTCGCGACGCTCGGCCGGGGTCATGGAGTTGATGATGGCTTCCATCTGCTTGAACTGCTTCTCTGCCGCGCCCTGGGCGTTGCCCATTTGCGCCAGGTTCACGCCGCCGATGTTCGGCAGCTTGTCCATCAGCCCGCCAAGGCCACCCATGTTCTTCATTTGTTGCAGCTGATCGCGGAAGTCTTCGAGGTCGAAGCCCTTGCCCTTCTTCAGCTTTTTGGCCAGTTTGTCGGCCTTGTCCTTGTCGAGCGTGGCTTCGGCCTGCTCGATCAGGCTGAGCACGTCGCCCATGCCGAGGATGCGCGAGGCGATACGCTCGGGGTGGAACGGCTCGAGCGCGTCGCTCTTCTCGCCCATGCCGATGAACTTGATCGGCTTGCCGGTGATGGCACGTACCGACAGCGCGGCACCGCCACGGGCGTCGCCGTCGACCTTGGTGAGGATCACGCCGGTCAGCGGCAGTGCGTCACCGAAGGCCTTGGCGGTGTTGGCCGCATCCTGGCCGGTCATGGCGTCGACCACGAACAGCGTCTCGACCGGGTTGATCGCGGCATGCAGCGCCTTGATCTCGCCCATCATCTCTTCATCGATGTGCAGGCGACCGGCGGTATCGACGATGACCACGTCGATGAACTTGAGTTTGGCTTCTTTAATGGCCGCGTTGGCAATGTCGACCGGCTTCTGGCTCAGGTCCGACGGGAAGAAGGTCACGCCCACTTCGCCCGCGAGCATTTCCAACTGCTTGATGGCCGCCGGACGGTATACGTCGGCCGACACCACCATCACGGACTTCTTCTTGCGCTCTTTAAGGAAGCGCGCCAGCTTGCCGGCGGTGGTGGTCTTGCCCGCACCTTGCAGACCGGCCATCAGCACAACGGCCGGAGGCACGGCGCTGAGGTTCAGGTCTTCGTTGGCTGCGCCCATCAGGCTTTCGAGTTCGGCCTGGACGATCTTCACGAAGGCCTGGCCCGGGGTCAGGCTGCGCGACACTTCGGTGCCGACCGCGCGTTCCCTGACCGAGTTGACGAAATCCTTCACCACCGGCAAGGCCACGTCGGCTTCCAGCAACGCCATGCGCACTTCACGCAGGGTGTCTTTAATATTGTCCTCGGTCAGCTTGGCCTTGCCGGTTACATGGCGCAGCGTCTGCGAGAGACGGTCAGTCAGGTTTTCAAACATGCGCGATCCTTTCAGGCCCTATTCAACGAAATGCATTGGTAGACCGAGGTAATGGCGGCCCAGGCTGTGGTAAATCGCTATTAAACATAGCGCTCGGCAAGCCTGCGGCGTGGGCAGGTCGCGGATTATAGCGAAGACTGCGCCCGTGCACACCCGCTGTCTGGCGGGGGAGTCTTTCGTGCGGCGCGGGTGTGTGCCAAACTCAGCGCCTTTCGGGCTTGTCTATCAGGATTTATGCTCCCCTTGTCACCCAGTTTGCTACCCAGCCTCGCCGCCGCCCTCTTGTATGCCGCTGCGACCCTCTATCAGGGCTCTCGTCTGGCCCAAGGCGCCAAAGCGGACAAACGTCTGCTGACAGGCCTTGGCGTCCTCGCCCTGCTGGCTCATGCCGCCAGTCTGTTTACGCACCTGATGACCCCGGTCGGCCTGGGCCTGGATTTTTTCAGCGCCGCCAGCCTGATCGCCGCCGCCGTGATCGCACTGACGCTGCTGGCGTGCTACCGGATTCCGGTCGAGAACCTGCTCGTGCTGCTGTTCCCCCTGGGCGTGCTCACGGTGCTGCTGGCGCAATTCGCCCCCACCGGCACCGTACAGGTGATCGATGAAGAGCCGGGCATCCTCGCGCACATCCTGTTGTCGATCCTCGCCTACGGCATGTTCACCATCGCGGTGTTCCAATCGCTGCTGGTACTGCTGCAAGACCACCAGCTCAAGCACAAGCACCCCTCCGGGTTGATCAAGAACTTCCCGCCGCTGCAAACCATGGAAAGCCTGTTGTTCGGGTTCCTGTGGGCCGGCTGGACATTGTTGTCGCTGTCGCTGATCTCCGGCTGGCTGTTCGTCGAGAACCTGTTCGCCCAGCACCTGGTGCACAAGACCTTGCTCGCCTGCCTGGCCTGGATCGTGTTCAGCGTGTTGCTGTGGGGTCGCAACCGCCTCGGCTGGCGCGGGCACAAAGCCATCCGCTGGACCCTGGCCGGTTTCTGCCTGCTGATGCTGGCCTATTTCGGCAGCAAGCTGGTTCGCGAATACATCCTGCATATCTGACGAGCGGCGATCATGGACAACTTGCCCCTTGGGCCGATGCTCGCCGTAATTGCCCTGCTGCTTTTATGGGCGGCGCTGTTTACCGCCATCGAAGCCGCGCAACAACACCTGCTGGCCCTGCGCCCCGGCACACGCCAGGGTGACAAGGCTGCCGCACGCCTGAGTTTCCCGCGCCACAGCCTGATCCTGTGCAACAGCCTGAGCCGCGCAGCCGTGGTCATCCTCTGCACACTACTGGCGATCCATGCCTGGGCGCAGAACGGGCCATGGTTCGGCGGGTTGATCGCCTGCGCATTGCTGCTGATCCTCGCCGACTACCTGCCCCGCGCCCTGGCTACCCGCTATCCGCACGCCATACTGGGTTTCGGCAATGCGCTGCTGGGCGTGCCGCTGAAAATCCTGTATCCCGTGGCCTGGCTGCTCAATGGCATCAGCCTGATGCTGCTGCGCCCGTTCGCGCGCAAGGCCGGCGTGGTGAGAAACAGCGACGAGCCTTCGTCCGACCACCACGACGAACCGCACCCTGATGCCGATGAAGAGCCTATGCCCGGCATGCCTGGCATCCATGCCCTGGACAACATCACCGTCAATGACATCCTGGTGCCGCGCAGCGAAGTGGACGGCATCAACCTGGATGACACGATCGAGGACATCATCGAGCAACTGCGCACTTCCCAACGCACGCGGTTGCCGGTGTTCCACAGCGACATCAACCAGGTCGAAGCGGTGCTCAACACACGGCAGATCCAGCACCTGCTGTCCGACGCCAGCCTGACCAAGGAAGCGCTGCTGGCCGCCTGCCACGAACCCTACTTCGTGCCGGAAAGCACGCCGTTGCAGCTGCAACTGCTGAATTTCCACAAGCAACAGCGCCGCCTGGGCATGGTGGTGGACGAGTACGGCGAAGTGTTGGGCATCGTCACCCTGGAAGACATCCTGGAAGAAATCGTCGGCGAATTCGAAAGTGATCAGACTGTGGATAACCCCCACATCGAAGCCCAGCCGGACGGCCGCTACATCATCGACGGCGCGGCTTCGATCCGCGAACTGAACAAAAGCCTGGGCTGGCACCTGCCCAGCGACGGCCCCAAGACCCTCAACGGCCTGGTCACCGAGGCGCTGGAGACCATTCCGGACTGCGCGGTATGCCTGAAGATTGGCCGCTATCGCCTGGAAATCCTCGAGACCGAGGACAACCGGGTAAGCAAGGTGCTGATCTGGCATACCAGCCATGTGCCCGTCGCCGCATAATCCCGACAAACTAAAATCCAATGTGGGAGGGGGCTTGCCCCCGATAGCCATAGGCATCTACACAACTCTGTAGCACCCAACCGTAACCCCGATGCGAAGCGAGTCGCTCTTGATCTTGATCTGCTTTTGATCTTGATCTCAGGCGCCCCGTTAAACCACGCTGGCCGAACGCAGGCTTGAATCCGTGGGTAACCCGGCAGGACGCCGG
>NZ_JAFLXH010000058.1:0-21671 GCF_019891515.1 Pseudomonas sp. Wu6
GCTGGCCGCAATTCGATATTGATGTGGGGGGTAAACCGGCAGGACGCCGGTTTAGCCGCCCCGCGCCATGGATGGCGCGTGGCGGCGGCCCCCCACATCAATGTCGGATTGCGGGCACACCGAGCATTAGCGAGGTGCCGAGTGGTGGGGCAAGAGCCCTTTTGGTTACTTTTGGGGCTCTTTTCCAAAAGTGACCCGCTGTAAAAGCGGAACCCTAAGTAGCCGTGACCGCAGCAACGGATATGTACTCAACCCAATCCACCATCCCGGCCGCCCCAGAGGCCGCCATCGGGGGCAAGCCCCCTCCCACATTGAGCGCGATATGCAGTCGGGGCACTGACATCAAACCGTCATCTTTCCACCACCTTCCTGCCACATTCCCTCGCTAATGTCCTCGCCAATGAGATCGATCTCAAGCGAGCCCCAATGACTGACCTGAAAGACGTAGCACGCCTGGCTGGCGTGTCCCGCGCCACCGCCGCCCGCACTTTTGCTTCACCGGACCAGGTGCGCCCGGTCACCCGTGAACAGGTGTTCGCCGCCGCCCGTGAGTTGGGTTTCCGGCCGAACCTGCTGGGCCGCCAGTTGCGCCTGCAGACCACCCAACTGATCGGCGTCGTGGTGCCCAACCTGCTCAACCCAGTGTTCGCCGAGCAGTTCCAGGCCATGGAGCGCGCCGCGCGGTCTCGGGGCTACAGCCTGGTGCTGGCCACCACCGATTACAGCAGCGAGCGCGAAAGCACGGTAGTGGAAGAACTGTTGCGCCAGCGCGTCGACGGTCTGGTACTGACGGTCACCGATGCCGAAAGCAATGCCGTGCTCAGCAGCCTGAACACCGAAAAGACACCCTTCGTGCTGGCCTACCATCAGCCGAGCAACCCCAACTATAGCGCCGTGTCGGTCGACAACCGCGCGGGCATGGCCCTGGCCACGCGTTATCTGCTGGACGCCGGGCACCGCCGGATCAGCATGGTCGCCGGCCCCGCGTTGCAGTCCGACCGTGCCCGTCTGCGGCATGCGGGGTATTGCGAGGCGATGGAAGCGTACGGTCTCAAGAGCCGCCCGGTGATCGAAATGCCGGCCCACACCCAGGCCGAGTTCACGGCGATCGCGCCGTTTCTCAAGAGCCCCGACGCGCCCACGGCGTTGGTGTGTTCCAACGACTTCCTGGCGATCAGCCTGATTGCCGAACTGCGCCGCAACGCCTGGAACGTTCCTGGGCAACTGTCTGTGATGGGCTTCGATGGCATCAGCCTCGGCACCCAGATGCACCCGACCCTGTGCAGCGTGGTGCAGCCCATTGCGCTGCTGGCCAGCACCGTGATTGACCAACTGCTGGCGCAAATCGCCGGCAACGCCCCGACGTCCCATTGCCTGCCTTGCCATATCCGGCCAGGCGAAAGTACCCAGCCCCATGAGGAGACCCTTGATGCGCGCACTCAGTAAAACCCTGGCAGCCCTGCTGCTGTGCGGTGCGGCCAGCCTGGCCCAGGCCGCCGACACTGCGATTTGCTACAACTGCCCGCCGGACTGGGCCGATTGGGGCACCCAGCTCAAGGCCATCGCCGCCAGCACCGGCGTGCAGGTGCCGCTGGACAACAAAAACTCCGGCCAGTCCCTGGCGCAGTTGGTGGCGGAAAAAGCCGCGCCGGTGGCCGACGTCGTTTACTACGGCGTCACCTTCGGCCTGCAGGCGCAAAAAGCCGAGGTGGTCGACACCTACAAACCCAAGGCCTGGGAGCAGATTCCCGCCGGCCTGAAAGACCCCGCCGGCCATTGGTTCGCGATCCATTCCGGGACCCTGGGCATCATGGTCAACGTCGACGCACTTGGCGGTCTGCCGGTGCCGCAAAGCTGGGCCGACCTGCTCAAGCCTGAGTACAAAGGCATGGTCGGTTACCTCGATCCGTCCAGCGCCTTTGTCGGCTACGTGTCGGCGGTGGCGATCAACCGCGCCATGGGCGGTGACCTGGACAACTTCGCCCCGGCCATCGACTACTTTCGCAAACTGGCAAAAAACAGCCCCATCGTGCCCAAGCAGACCGCCTACGCACGGGTACTGTCCGGCGAGTTGCCGATCCTGGTCGACTACGACTTCAACGCCTACCGCGCCCGCTACAAAGACCAGGCCAATGTCGCCTTCGTGATTCCGCAGGAAGGCAGCATCAGCGTGCCCTACGTCATGAGCCTGGTCGCCAACGCGCCACACCGTGCGAACGCGGAAAAAGTCCTCGACTTCGTGCTCTCGGACGAGGGCCAGGCACTGTGGGCCAAGGCCTACCTGCGCCCGGTGCGGCCGATGAAAATGCCGGCGGACGTCGCCGCACAGTTCCTCCCGGACAGTGACTATGCCCGCGCCGGTGTCGTGGACTACGAAAAAATGGCCGCTGTGCAGGAAGCCTTCGCCGCCCGTTACCTGAACGAGGTCAAGTAAGTGGCGACATCGGCAAAACACGCCGCCTGGGCACTGGCCCCGGCCTTCGCGGTGCTGCTCGCGTTCTGGCTGTTGCCGCTGGCGCACCTGATGGTGCTCGGCGCCGAAAGCCGCGATGGCAGCGGCAGCGGCTACTGGCAGGTGCTCAGCAGTGCGCAGTATTTGGGCAGCCTGGGGCAAACCCTGATCCTGGCAGGGATGGTGACGCTGGTCGCGCTGGTGATCGGCGGTATCAGCGGTGTCTTCCTCGCACGGCAACAGTTCTTCGGGCGCTCGGCGCTGGTGGCATTGCTCACGTTCCCGCTGGCGTTTCCCGGGGTGGTGGTGGGGTTCCTGGTGATCCTGCTGGCGGGGCGCCAGGGACTGTTTGCCGCCCTGGGCCTGCAACTGGCCGGTGAGCGCTGGATCTTTGCCTACTCGTTGGCAGGGCTGTTCGTGGGCTACCTGTACTTCTCGATTCCCCGGGTAATTCTGACGGTGATGGCTGCCTGCGAAAGCCTCGACCGCAGCCTGGAGGAGGCCGCGCATTCACTGGGGGCAGGGCACTGGCGCGTGGTCTGCGATGTGATCGTGCCGGGCCTGGCGCCGGCGCTGGCGTCGTGCGGTGCGATCTGTTTTGCCACGTCCATGGGCGCGTTCGGCACGGCGTTCACCCTGGGCACGCGCCTTAACGTCACGCCCGTGGCGATCTATAACGTGTTCACCAATTACGCCAACTTTGCCGTCGCCGCTGCGCTGTCGGTGGTGCTTGGCGCGGTGACCTGGGCCGTGCTGCTGCTCACGCGGCGCCTGGTGAAAAATTCGGGGACTGTGCTGTGAAGCGCTCATCGCTGTTTGTGCTGCAACTGCTGTTTACCCTGTTGGTGTGCGCCTTCATGTTGGTGCCGGTGCTGCTGTCGCTGCTGGCGGGGCTGACACGCAACTTCTTTGTCGGCGTTTCCAGCGGCTTGACCTTCGACTGGTTGATCCAGGTGTGGCAAGCCTATTCACCCACTGTGTGGCTCTCGCTGCAACTGGCCCTGGCCTGCGCGGTGTGCGTCTGCGTGATCGGTGTGCCGGCGGCCTATGCCCTGGTGCGCATGAACAACCGTTTCAGTCGCGCCTTCGAAGAACTGATGGTGTTGCCGGTGGCGATGCCAGGGTTGGCCAGTGCGTTGGCGCTGCTGCTGACGTACGGCCAGTTCGGCAGCTTTCGCAGCAGTTGGCTGTTCATCCTCGTCGGCCATGTGCTGTTCACCTTGCCGTTCCTGGTGCGCCCGGTGATGGCGGTGATGCAGCGCCAGCAACTGCCGGTATTGGAAGAAGCTGCCGCCAGCCTCGGTGCAGGTCCGATCAAGCGCTTTTTCAGCGTGGTGGTGCCCAATTGCCGGGCGGGGATTCTGGCCGGCGTACTGATGGTGGTCACCCTGAGCCTGGGTGAATTCAACCTGACCTGGATGCTCCACACGCCGATGACCAAGACCCTGCCGGTGGGCCTCGCCGACAGCTACGCCTCGGCGCGCCTGGAAATCGCCAGTGCCTACACCCTTATCTTCCTGCTGATGATCGTGCCGCTGTTGATTGCGCTGCAGGCCATCAGTGCCCGTTTGTCCCGTGGAGAGCGTCGATGACCGCTATTACTATTGGCCTGCAAGGCTGTCGCAAGGCGTTTGCCGACGGCACCGTGGCCGTGCATGACCTGGACCTGACCGTCGAAGGCGGCGAAACCCTGGCGATCCTCGGCCCGTCCGGCTGCGGCAAAACCACCACGTTGCGCTTGATCGCCGGCCTGGAACGCCCGGACGTGGGCCAGGTGTTTTTCGGTGATCAGGACGTGACTCGCCTGCCCATTGAGCGCCGCGATGTGGGCATGGTGTTTCAGAACTACGCGCTGTTTCCCAACCTGGATGTGGCCGGCAACATTGTCTACGGCTTGAAGATTCGAGGGATGGCGCCGCGAGAGCGCAACAAGCGCTGCGAAGAACTGCTTGAGTTGGTGGGCTTGCAGCAGCACGGCAAGCGCAGTATCCATGAACTCTCCGGCGGCCAGCGCCAGCGCGTCGCCCTGGCTCGCGCCCTGGCGCCACGCCCGAAAGTATTGCTGCTGGACGAACCGCTGGCGGCCCTCGACGCACAACTGCGCGAGCGCCTGCGCAGTGAGTTGAGCGAACTGCTGCGCGGCCTTGGCATCACCTCGGTGTTCGTCACCCACGACCAGGGCGAAGCCATGGCCCTGGGCGACCGTATCCTGGTGATGGAGCACGGACGCATCGCACAACTGGCCAGCCCACGGGATATTTACCAGAAGCCGGCCAATGCCTTTGTCGCAGGCTTTGTCGGCAACCTCAACGCCTTCGCCGTGAGCGGGTCGTCGCCCAAGGGCTTGAAAGTCTGCGGCGGCGAACTGCCGTGGCACGGCGCCGACCAGCCCGACACCCTGTATTGCCGCCCCGAACATCTGCGGGTGATGGAAAGCGAAGGGCACTTGCACGGGCGTCTGCTGGCGCAGTTCTTCCAGGGCGCGCAGAGCCGTTTGCTGGTGGACGTGGGCGGCCCGCAACCGTTGCTGGTCGACAGCAGCGACAACCAGCTGTACGCCGTCGGCGCGCCGATTGCCCTGGCGATTGCGCCGCACATGTTGTTCACCCTGAATGCGTGAGAATCCACTGTGAATCATCCGTTTCTCGTTGCACAGATCAGCGACCTGCACCTCAAGGCCGGCCAGCGCCTCACCTATGGCGTGGTTGACACCCTGGGCGCGCTGCGCCGCGCCGTCGATCACCTGAACGCCAGCCAACCACGGCCTGACATCGTGGTGATCAGTGGCGACCTCGTGGACTTTGGCCGCGCCGATGAGTACGCCGTGCTGCACCCTGAACTCGCGCGCCTGCACATGCCGTGCTACCTGGTGCCCGGCAACCACGACGCGCGCGGGCCGTTGCTCGATGCGTTCGGCGATCATGCCTACTTGCCGTTATCGGCAGAGGGCCCGCTGGACTGGGTGGTAGACACGCATCCGCTACGCCTGATCGGCCTCGACTCCACCATTCCCGGCAGCCATGGCGGCCAGTTGCTGGACAGCCAATTGCACTGGCTCGATGAGCAACTGGCGCTGCGCCCGCAGGCGCCGACCTTGCTGATCCTGCATCACCCGCCGTTTATCAGCGGCATCGGCCATATGGACCGCGAACCCTTCATCAACGCCGCCGCCCTGGAGCGCGTGGTGGCACGTCACCCGCAGGTGGAGCGCCTGTTGTGCGGGCATCTGCACCGGCCGATGCAGCGCCGTTTCGGTGCCAGCCTCAGTTGTGTATGCCCCGGCACGTCCCACCAGATCGTGCTGGATTTGCAGGATGCGGCGCCCGCGCATTTCAACCTGGAGCCGCCGGGGTATCTGTTGCATCGCTGGGATGCGCAACAGGGTTTGATCAGCCATAACGGCGTGTTTGGGGACTATCCGGGGCCGTATCCGTTCTATGACGCGCATGGGTTGATTGACTGAGGTTTCGATTCCGCTGATGTAATCACTGTGGGAGCCTGTGTATCTACACAAAAAACTCGAGCGCGAGGCCGGACCTGATACGCCTCGGTCCTGTGGGAGGGGGCTTGCCCCCGATGGCGGCCTTAGGGCCAGCCAGTATCTGGGATCACACCGAGTACATATCCATTATTTAGGTAACGGCCACTTAGGGTTCCGCCCTGACGGCGGGTCACTTTGGAAAAGCCCCAAAGTAACCAAAGGGCTCTTGCCCCACCACTCGGCACCTCGCCCAGGCTCGGTGTGCCCTCTCTCCGGCTTGAATCCGTGGGCCGCCGCAATGGGCCATCCCTGGCCCAGTGCGGCTAACCCGGCGTCCTGCCGGGTTACCCACGGATTCAAGCCTGCGTTCGGCCAGCGTGGTTTAACGGGGCGCCTGAGATCAAAAGCAGATCAAGATCAAGAGCGGCTCGCTTCGCATCGTGGTTACGGGTGGGCGCTGCGTTGCTGTCTGTATGAATAAATTTTGTATTCATCTAAAGAAAAATGAGTTTGTCTCATTATCACCATCTCCCGACAATGACCGCCATAGATACCGACATTGGAGATAAAAAGTCATGGCAGTCGCTCATTCCCTCGGATTTCCGCGCATTGGACGCGATCGTGAACTGAAAAAAGCGCAGGAAGCGTTCTGGAAGGGCGAGCTTGATGAGGCCGGCCTGCGCGCCGTGGGGCGTGACTTGCGCAAGGCCCATTGGGACCTGCAGAAACAGGCCGGCATCGAGTTGCTGCCCGCCGGTGATTTCGCCTGGTATGACCAGGTGCTGACCCACTCGCTGATGTTTGGCGTGATCCCGGAGCGTTTCCGTCCGGCCGATGGCCAGGCCACGTTGCACACGTTATTCGGCATGGCCCGCGGCGTCAGCGATGCGTGCTGCGCCGGCGCTCACGCCCAGGAGATGACCAAGTGGTTCGATACCAACTATCACTACCTGGTGCCGGAGTTCAGCGTCGATCAGCAATTCCACCTCGGATGGGACCAGTTGTTCGAAGAAGTCCAGGAAGCCCGCGACCTCGGGCACGCCGTCAAGCCGGTGGTGATTGGCCCGCTGACGTACCTGTGGCTGGGCAAGGCCAAGGGCGGCGACTTTGACAAGCTTGATCTGCTCGACCGCCTGCTGCCGCTGTACGGCCAGATCTTCCAGCGCCTGGCGGAGCTGGGTGTCGAGTGGGTGCAGATCGACGAGCCGATCCTGGTGCTCAATCTGCCGCAGGAGTGGAAGAACGCCTTTGAGCGTGCCTACAACCTGATCCAGCGTGATCCGTTGAAGAAACTGGTGGCCACCTACTTTGGCGGGCTGGAAGAAAACCTCGGCCTGGCCGCCAATCTGCCGGTCGACGGGCTGCACATCGACCTGGTACGCGCGCCGGAGCAATACCCGACGATTCTTGATCGCCTGCCGGCTTATAAGGTGCTGTCCCTAGGCGTGGTCAACGGCCGTAACGTGTGGCGCTGTGACCTGGAAAAAGCCTTGGCGACGTTGCAACACGCCCAGGACAAACTTGGTGAGCGCTTGTGGGTCGCGCCGTCCTGTTCACTGCTGCACAGCCCGGTGGATCTGGCGCGTGAAGACCAGTTGGACGGCGAGTTGAAGAGCTGGCTGGCCTTCGCTTTGCAAAAGTGCGCGGAAGTCGCGGTACTGACCCAGGCCCTCGACCAGCCCGAGGCGCCGCAGGTGCTGGCCGCGCTGGCTGAGAGTCGTGCGGTACAGGCTGCGCGCGCCGCTTCGCCGCGTATTCACAAGCCCGCCGTGCAAGCGCGCGTTGCCGCGATCAGCGCCAGGGACAGCCAGCGCCAATCGCCGTTTGCCCAGCGTATCGAGAAGCAGCGGGCCGGCCTCGACCTGCCGCTGTTTCCCACCACTACCATCGGTTCGTTCCCGCAAACTGCGTCGATCCGCCTGGCGCGCCAGTCGTACAAGGCCGGCAAGTTGAGCGAAGCCGAATACGTCGAAGCGATGCACAGCGAGATCAGGCACGCGGTCGAGGTGCAGGAGAACCTCGGGCTGGATGTGCTGGTGCACGGTGAGGCCGAACGTAACGACATGGTCGAATACTTCGCCGAGCAATTGGACGGCTACGCGTTCAGCCGTTTCGGCTGGGTGCAGAGCTACGGTTCGCGCTGTGTGAAACCGGCGCTGATCTACGGCGACCTGAGCCGTCCGAAAGCGATGACGGTGGAGTGGATTCGCTATGCCCAGGGCCTCACGCGCAAGGTGCTCAAGGGCATGTTGACGGGCCCGGTGACCATGCTGATGTGGTCGTTCCCACGGGAAGACGTGAGCCGTGAAGTGCAGGCCCGGCAGTTGGCCCTGGCGCTGCGTGACGAGGTGGTGGACCTGGAAGCCGCCGGTATCAGGATCGTGCAGATCGACGAGGCCGCGTTCCGCGAAGGCTTGCCGTTGCGTCAGGCGCAATGGCCGCACTACCTGGACTGGGCCACCGAAGTGTTCCGCCTGTGCGCCTGCGGCGTGCGTGACGAGACCCAGATCCACACCCACATGTGCTACAGCGAATTCAACGATGTGATCGAGTCCATCGCGGCGATGGATGCCGACGTCATCACCATTGAAACCTCGCGCTCGGACATGGCGTTGCTCGATGCGTTCGAAGCCTTCGCCTACCCCAACGACATCGGCCCCGGCGTCTACGACATCCACTCGCCACGGGTGCCGGAGGTGGCGCAGATGGTTGACTTGCTGCGCAAGGCGGCCAAGCGGATTCCGGCTGAGCGGTTGTGGGTGAACCCCGATTGCGGCCTGAAAACCCGTGGCTGGCCGGAGACGGAAGCGGCGTTGATCCACATGGTGACGGCGGCGCGCCAGCTGCGTGCGGAACTGGGCTGAGGGCGAAGATTGCGCGGTAGACGTTTGCGTTGTACGGCATACTGCGCCAATGACTTTCGACTCGCCGCTCGCCGCTTATCAACACGCTATCGCCCGGCAGGGCTTCGTGCCCGACGACGCTCAACGCCGGGCGGTGCAGGCCTTGCAAGCCTGTCACCAGGCGTTGCACCAGAGTGGTTCGCCGATTACCGGCGTTTACCTGTGGGGGCCGGTGGGGCGCGGCAAGACCTGGCTGATGGACCAGTTCCATCAAAGCCTGCGCGTGCCCGCGCGCCGCCAGCATTTTCATCACTTCATGGGCTGGGTGCACCAGCGCTCGTTCCAGCTCACCGGGACCCGGGACCCGCTGCAGGCGGTGGCGCGGGAACTGAGCCGGGACGTGCGCGTGCTGTGCTTCGACGAGTTGTTCGTCAATGACATCGGTGACGCAATCATTCTCGGCCGTCTGTTTCAGGTGATGTTCGAGGAGGGCGTGGTGATGGTCTGCACCTCCAATCAACCCCCTGAGCATCTGTACGCCGAAGGTTTCAACCGTGAGCGGTTCTTGCCGGGTATCGCGGCGATCAATCGGAATATGCAGGTGCTGGCCGTGGACGGCGGCGAGGATCATCGCCTGCATCCCGGCGTGGGTCTGCAGCGCTACTGGGTCAATCGGCCCGATGCACTGGCCACGCTGTTCCGGCAGATGAGCGACGGGCAAACCCTCAGCGACGAGAAGGAAGTGAACGTGGGGCATCGCACGATAGCGGCGGTGCAGGCCAGTGACGCGGTGCTGTGGTGCCGTTACGCCGAGCTCTGCGAACAACCCCTGGCGGCGATGGATTTCATGCTGCTGTGTGATCGCTTCAAGGCCATCCTGCTGGGAGAGGTGCCCAACCTCAGCGCACAGCAGCGCCCTGGTCGTATTGCCCGGGGTACCGAAGACGGCGCCGAGCGCGTGGTCGCGGGGGATCGGCAATTGCCGGAGTTGTCCAGGCATGATGACAGCGTGCGACGCTTCATCGCGCTGGTGGATGAGTGTTACGACCGCAAAGTGCCGTTGTTCATCGAGGCCCAGGTGCCGCTGGAGCGTCTCTATACCGAAGGCTACCTGGCGTTTCCTTTTCGTCGCACCTTGAGCCGCTTGCGCGAAATGCAGCTGCAGCGATTCGGCGCCTGAGAGCCCCGCGTTCACTGCGCTTGAGGCGTTGGATACGTGCAATCTACGCGCTTTCTGTCAGACATTTGTCGTTAATCTCCTTCATCTACTGCCGACTCCATGCTTACAATCAACCTTCTCAAAGGGAATCGGTTCCCTGGTTGTCGTTATCGAGGAAGGAAATGGACACCCCAGACATCCTGGTGCTGCAAGCCAGCTACACCAACGCCGTACACGCCGATGCCATCGGTTCGCTGCTCAACCACTATGCTGAAGACCCGATGGGCGGCGGCCACAGTTTGCCGGCCGACCTGTTGCAGCAACTGCCTGCGGAGCTGGCCAAGCGCCCTCATGCGTTCAGTGTGCTGGCGTTCGTTGGGGGTGTCCCGGCCGGGCTGGTCAATTGCTTCGAAGGGTTTTCGACCTTCGCCTGTCGGCCCTTGGTCAATGTCCACGATGTGATGGTGGCGCAACAGTTTCGGGGCTTGGGGTTGAGTCAGAAGATGCTGCAGAAGGTCGAGGAAATCGCCCGGCAGCGCGGTTGCTGCAAGATCACCCTGGAAGTGCTTGAAGGCAATGCGCTGGCCCAGTCGGCGTATCGCAAGTTCGGTTTTGACGATTCGGTATTTGATCCCGCCCATGGCCGCATGTTGTTCTGGAACAAGTCACTTTAATAAAAGCACTGCAAAAAAAGGCGCGATGATGATCGTTCCCACGCTCCGCGTGGGAACGCCGCCCCGGACGCTCCGCGTCCTGCTGTCAGCGAAAAAACGGCACTCGCGCAATGGTGACGCAGAGCGTCACGGGATGCATTCCCACGCGGAGCATGGGAACGATCAAGGAACGATCAATTGTTGTTCTGGAACAAGTCACTTTAATAAAAGCACAGAAAAAAAGGCGCGATGATGATCGTTCCCACGCTCCGCGTGGGAATGCCGCCCCGGACGCTCCGCGTCCTGCTGTCAGCGAAAAAACGGCACTCGCGTAATGGTGACGCAGAGCGTCACGGGATGCGTTCCCACGCGGAGCATGAGAACGATCAAGGAACGATCAATTGTTGTTATGGAACAAGTCACTTTAATAAAAGCACTGCAAAAAAAGGCGCCATTGAATGGCGCCCAATAAAACCTTTGCCAAAGGAGCGGGTTGGCACAGGGTACTTGCGGATTAACTCAGTATTAAATCAACTTTTGGGTTGGGCGGGTTCGGCAGTAGTGGCTTTAACCGGTTTGCCATCGGCGGACACAACTTGCTGTTCGGCCTTGCCGTGAGTTGTTTCCTGAATGAAGCTGAAGTTTTTGTAGAACTCCCTGGAACGCTCTGAACCGCCCTCTGCAAAGGCGGCGGCGGAGGTCAGGGTCATCAGACTGGCAAGCATCAGTGTCGAAAGTTTCATGACGGTATTCCCATTAATAGTGATAGGTGTCCGGTCACTCCATGATCGGATCGTGGGGCGACTATGGCGCTATCTTATTAAGTGGGAATTAACGAAATTGCCCCGCGAAGTTAATAGTTTTTAACTTCGCAGGGCAGGGTGCTACAGCCTCCAGTCCAATGCCAGGGTAATCGAGCGCGGATCGCCCCAATACACGCCATTGTAAAAACCGACGCGCTCGTAATATTTCTTGTCAAACAGATTATTGACGTTGATCGACGCCGTCAGCTGCTCGTCGAACTCGTAGCGAGACATCAGGTTGACCACGGTGTAGCCCGGTTGCTCGATCTTTGCCCGCGTGGTGATCAAGTTGCCTTTGTCATTGCGTTCGCCCGTGGGCCGGTTGCCGAACTCATGGATGTCGCTCTGCCAATTCACCGCGCCGCCCACGGTCAGGTTGCGCCAGGCCCCCGGCAGGCGATAAGCGCTGGATATTTTCAGCAGGTTCAACGGCTGGCCGGTGTTGTTGCGCTGGCCGGTACCATTCACCGAATGGGTGTAGGTGTAGCCGGCGGTCAGGTTCCAGTCCGGTGTGATTTCGCCGGCCGCCTCCAGCTCGAAACCCTTCACCTTGTTACCCTTGCCGCCGGATTTATAGTATTCCTCGCCGGTGACCGGGTTGGGCGGCACCGCGTCATCGCGCTCGGCAACGTTGTCCTGGGTGCTCCAGAAATACGCCGCCGCCAGGTTCAGGCGCTCGTTGAGCACGCTGCCCTTGAGGCCAACTTCATAGTTGCTGCCAACCACCGGCTCCAGGTATTTCTTGTTCACATCTTTCGCGCTTTGCGGCTTGAAAATGTCGGTGTAGCTCGCGTAGACGGTGTACTGCGGCGTGATGTCGTACAGCAGCCCGGCGTAGGGCGTGAACATATCGTTATGGGTCTGGCCGGTCTTGCCGGAAGCGGTCAGTTGATTGTTGGCGTTGTATTCGGGGGTGGCGCTTTCCAGCTCCCAACTGCCGTAGCGGCTGCCGAGTACGGCATGCAGGCGGTCGGTCAGGCTCAGGCGAGTGGCGAGGTAGCCGGCTTTCTGTTGTTTCTTGCTGTGCTCGCCCTTGAGGTCGGTGACCTCATCGGTGAACTTGCCGATACCGCCCATGTGCTTCCAGTCCGCGATGGGGTAATAGCTGGCAGGCAGGTTGTTGCGCATGAAGGGCGAAGTATCCCGTTGCGCGGCCTCTCCATAGCCCATCATCAGCGCATGTTCGCGGCCCAGCAGCGCGTAGCTGCCGGCCAGGTTGAGGTCGATGGCTTCCATTCTCGACGTGCCGCGCATATGGCTGGCCCAGGCGGTCATGCCGCTGCGGTCGGCATTGGGGAAACCCGCGCCGCCGTAGTACACCTTGCCATCGGTATCGCTCTGGCGATGGGTGTAGGCGGCCTTCAGGTGCCAGTCGCCGCCGAGGCGATGGTCGAGGGTGGCGAAGGTGGTCTTGTCGGTCAGCGGCCAGGAACTCCAGTGCGCGGCCATGTTGGTCGAGCGCGACAGCCCGGCCTTGCCGCCCTGGCTGTTCCAGTAGGGCACGGTGCCCCAGGACGTGCCTTGTACCTGCTTGTCCTGGTAATCAAAACCTACGGCCAGCACGGTGTCGTCGGACAGGTCGCCCTCGAGAATGCCGTAGCCGACCGCGCGCTGCAGTGCATAGTTATCGCGCAAGGATTTGCTGTCACGGTACGCCAGTACGCTGCGCCCGCGCAGTTTGCCGTCGAAGGCCAGCGGGCCGCCGACGTCGAGGTAGCTGTAATAGTTGTCATGGGTGGCGCCACTGATCCCGGTTTTCGCCTGCCATTGGGCGGTCGGGCGCTTGCGTACCATATTGACGGTGGCCGAAGGATCGCCCGCGCCGGTCGTCAGGCCGGTGGCGCCGCGCACCACTTCGATACGGTCATAGATGATGGTGTCGGCATCGCTCTTCATGTAGCCGAAGGTGTTGAGCATCCCGTCAATCTGGAAGTTGTTGATGCCGTAGCCACGGGAGGTATAGGACACGCGGTCGGAGTCATTGTGCTGGACGTTGATGCCGGTGGTCTGGCGCAACACATCGGTCAGGGTGTTGAGGTTGAAATCATCCATCTGCTGGCGCGTGATCACCGAGATCGATTGCGGGGTTTCCTTGACTGACAGGTTCAGGCGGGTGGCGGTGCTCATTGAGCCCGTGGTGTAGGCGCCGGTGTGCTCGGTGGTCGCGCCCAGGCCGTCGGCGGTGACGCGGGTGGCGCCCAGTTCGAGGGCTCTGGCGGGGGCGTGTTCGGGGTCGGTTTCGGCCAGCAGTTCAGCGCTTGGCGCAAGGCTGAACAGGCCCAGGGTAAGGGTGATGGAACGGGTGAAAGGCGCGAGCATCGCGGCGAACTCCTTGTCGTCTTTGAGGCCGCCCCGGAAAGGGCGGGTATGGCTCAAAGACGAAAGGAGGCGCGGAACTTTAGGCTTTAACGAGAATGATTATTATCTTTCGTTTATAAACATCTCGGTTACTTGACCACCACCTCGGTGCTATCGGCCTTTTTCGGTTTGATCAGGCTGAAGTCGATCAAGGCTTTCTGCTTGGTTTCGTACGGGTTACCGATCAGCAGGGGACGCGGCTTGAAGCTGTCACTGGCCAGGCTTTTGCTGCGGTCCAGCTCGTCGAAGCTCAAACCGGCCAGGTCCGCCCAGGTGTGGATCAGCTGCGAGCTGCTGTAAGGCCGCTGCAGGTCGCCAGCGAAGCTCCAGTCGTGGCTTTCGCGCCACTTGGGTGAGGCGTAGGCCATAAAGGGAATGGTGTACATCGGCGCGGTCGGCTTGCCTTCGTTGCGGCCCAGGGTGTCATGGCCGACAGAGTCGAACACGTCTTCGCCGTGGTCCGACAGGTACAGCAAAAAGCCGTTGGGGTCGGTCTTGGCGTAGTCCTTGATCAGGCTCGAGACCACGAAGTCGTTGTACAGCACGGCGTTGTCATAGCTGTTGTACGTCGGCAACTGGGCGTCGCTGACACCCGGCGGCACGCCCTGGCGATCGGTGAACTTGTCGAACGTCGGCGGATACCGGTACTGGTAGCTCATGTGCGTGCCCAACAGGTGCACCACGATGAACTTGCGCTCGGCGGTATCGGCCAGGGCCTTGGAAAACGGCGCGAGTACATCGCCGTCGTATTGGCGGGCGTTCTGGTTGCGGTTGTTGTTCAGGTACACCTGCTCGTCGGCCTGTTCGGAAAAGGTCGTGAGCATGGTGTTGCGCTTGGTCATGGTCTGCTGGTTGGTGATCCAGAACGTCTTGTAGCCGGCCTGTTTCATCACGCTGACGATCGACGGCGTCTTGAGGTACAGGTCAGGGTTTTCTTCGTCGGCGAAGGTCAGTACCTGTTGCAACGCTTCGATGGTGTAGGGGCGCGGGGTGATGACATTGTCGAATACCGCCAGTTGGTCGCGCAGCTTGTCCAGTTCCGGCGTGGTATTGCGCGGGTAGCCATAGAGGCTCATGCGCTGGCGGTTGGTGGACTCGCCGATCACCAGTACCAGCGTGGACGGCTGGCCGGCCATGCTGTCCTTGAGGTTTTTCAAGGGTGGAATCTGGCTGGCGCTGGTCAGCATGCCTTGCATGTTGTCCAGTTGTTCGGTGTAGCGGCGGTAGGCGACGATCATCTGCCAGGGCACAGCCGGTTCGATCCGGGTTTCAAAGCGGTCGATGGCCTGTTCCATGGTGTCGCTGGTGGCGATCTGCTTGACCAGCGGGTAGCCGACAATCGCCAATACGATGGCGATGGCCGCCACGATCGACTGGCCGCGCGGCAAGTACACCGGGCGCAAGCGTGTCCACAGGAACACCGCGAACGCGGTGTGGGCAATGAACGCCAGCACGATCCACCAGGCAAAATACTGGGTGGCGTATTCGCCCGCTTCAGAAATGTTCGACTCGAACATGATGAAGATCACGCTCTGGGAAAATTCCTGCTGGTAAATAAAGAAGTAACCCAGGCTGGCCATGGAGCAGGCCCACAGCACCACGCCGATCACGGCGGCCAGTACCCGCGTTTGCCGGGGGAACAGCAGCATCGGCGCCAGCCACAGTGCACTCATGAAGAATGCCTGGCGGAATCCACTGAAGCCGGACGTACCGGTCAGTTGGATAAGCAGTTGGGTAATACCCGAGAAATACCAGAAAAACAGGAATAGCCAGCCAAGGCCGGCCCAATCAAAACCTTTCGCAGTCGTCGTGCTGCGTTTGAACATCGCCATCCAGCGCCCCATCAGAAAATGATCGTCGCGCACACGCGCGCAACATCGGGCCGCTCAGAACATGAGCGGCATCGCGGGCGGGAGTATCGGGACAGGCGTGTGAAAACTTTGTGAGTTTTCTGTAGGTATTGCCTTACAAACTAACCAAAGGCGTTCAGCAGAGTGCGGGCTTGGCGCCGGACGGCAGCTCCAGCTGGGCCTGGAGGTGGGAACGCAGGCGCAGGACTTCCTGTTGCAACTGATCGCGCTCATCCTTCAACTGACGCAACTCATCGCGGCGGATGCTGACATAGAGGGTCTGTGGCGGTCGGGTCATCTGTGCTGTGCTCATTGCTTGCCTCGCAAATAGCCGGGTAGATCGCGCCGCCGAAACAGGTGAGCGGCAGCAGTCGTGGCAAGTTTGAATTCTTTTTCACATCAAGGGAACTTTTTTATTTTTGGTGGTCGTGTGACTTTTGCCACCGTGATGGTGAAATGCTGGCAACTTTTTTAGCATGAAACTACGCGGATCCGCTCTGGACTAACCCTCATTAGCCTCATTGCGCTATAAACTATGTCACACATTTTTTAGCAGTTAGGAGCATCAGCACATGCAACTGGGGATTATCGGACTAGGCCGCATGGGCGGTAACATTGCGCGGCGCCTGATGCTCAATGGGCATACCACCGTTGTATATGACCGTAACGAAGCCTTTGTCAAAGGCCTGAGCGAGGAGGGCGCCACCGGCGTCGCCGACTTGAAAGCCCTGGTGGCCGGCCTGCAAAAGCCTCGCGCTGTGTGGGTAATGTTACCGGCGGGCGCTCCCACCGAAGACACCATCAATGAACTGAGCGGGCTGCTGGAAAGCGGTGACGTGATCATTGATGGCGGCAACACCAATTACAAAGACGACGTACGTCGCGGCAAGGCCCTGGCGGAAAAGGGTCTGCACTACGTCGACGTCGGCACCTCCGGCGGCGTGTGGGGGCTGGAACGCGGCTACTGCATGATGATCGGTGGCGACGTCGAAACCGTGCAGCGCCTTGATCCGATCTTCAAGAGCCTGGCGCCTGGCATTGGCAGCATCCCACGCACCAGGGACCGTTCGGCCTCCGCCGACCCGCGTGCCGAGCACGGCTATATCCATGCCGGCCCGGCGGGCTCCGGCCACTTCGTCAAGATGATCCACAACGGCATCGAATACGGCATGATGCAGGCGTTTGCCGAAGGTTTTGACATTCTCAAGACCAAGAACTCGGACAACCTGCCCGAAGACCAACGCTTCGACCTGAACGTGGCCGACATTGCCGAAGTCTGGCGTCGTGGCAGCGTAGTGTCGTCGTGGCTGCTGGACCTGACCGCCGACGCCCTGGCGACCGATCCGAAGCTGGACGGCTATTCCGGTTCCGTGGCTGACAGCGGCGAAGGCCGTTGGACCATCGAAGCGGCCATGGAGCAGGCGGTGCCGGTACCGGTGCTGTCGACGTCGCTGTTCGCCCGTTTCCGTTCGCGCCAGCAGAGCACCTACGGTGACAAAATGCTCTCGGCCATGCGCTTCGGCTTTGGCGGCCACGTGGAGACTTCCAAAAAATGACCGCCAACGGCAAGAAACCCAAGGCCGAACCCGCTCCACCCACTACCTTGTTTCTGTTTGGCGCCCATGGCGACCTGGTCAAGCGCCTGCTGATGCCGGCGCTGTACAACCTGAGTCGCGACGGGCTGCTGGGCGATGGCCTGCGCATTGTGGGTGTTGATCACAACGCCATCAGCGACGCTGACTTCGCCAAGAAACTCGAGGACTTCATTCGCACCGAAGCCGCCGGCAAGGTCCGGGGCAATGCCGACAATGGGCTGGACCCACAGTTGTGGGCCCAGTTGGCCAAAGGCATCAGCTACGTCGAGGGTGACTTCCTCGACGACAGCACCTACGCCGATATCGCGCAGAAAATTGCCGACAGCGGCAGCGCCAATGCGGTGTTCTACCTCGCGACAGCACCGCGCTTCTTCAGTGAAGTGGTGCAGCGCCTGGGCAGTGCCGGGTTGCTCGATGAGACGCAGGAGGGGTTTCGCCGCGTGGTCATCGAGAAACCGTTCGGTTCCGACCTGGCCAGCGCCGAAGCGTTGAATGCGTGCCTGCTCAAGGTGATGAGCGAGAAGCAGATCTATCGCATCGACCATTACCTGGGCAAGGAAACGGTGCAGAACATCCTGATCAGCCGTTTCTCCAACGTGCTGTTCGAGGCGTTCTGGAACAACCATTACATCGACCACGTGCAAATCACCGCCGCAGAAACCGTCGGCGTCGAAACCCGGGGTAATTTCTTCGAAAAAACCGGCACGCTGCGGGACATGGTGCCCAACCACCTGTTCCAGTTGCTGGCCATGGTCGCGATGGAGCCTCCGGCAGCCTTCGGTGCCGACGCAGTGCGCGGTGAGAAGGCCAAGGTGGTCGGTGCCATCCGGCCCTGGTCCCTGGAAGATGCGCGGGCCAACTCCGTGCGCGGCCAGTACACCGCCGGTGAAATCGCCGGCAAGCAACTGCCGGGCTATCGCGAAGAAGCCAATGTCGCGCCTGACAGCAGCACCGAGACCTTCGTTGCGCTCAAGGTGATGATCGATAACTGGCGCTGGGTCGGCGTGCCGTTCTACCTGCGAACCGGCAAGCGCATGAGCATTCGCGACACCGAGATCGTGATCTGCTTCAAGCAGGCGCCTTACGCGCAGTTTCGCGACACCGACGTCGATGAGCTCAAGCCCACCTACCTCAAGATCCAGATCCAGCCGAACGAAGGCATGTGGTTCGACCTGCTGGCCAAAAAGCCCGGGCCGACCCTGGAAATGGCCAATATCGAGCTGGGGTTCGACTACAAGGACTTCTTCGAGATGCAGCCGTCGACGGGCTATGAAACCCTGATCTACGACTGCATGACCGGCGACCAGACCCTGTTCCAGCGCGCCGACAATATCGAGAACGGCTGGCGCGCCGTGCAGCCGTTCCTGGATGCCTGGAAAGAAGACGATGGCATCCAGACCTACAAGGCCGGCGAAGATGGCCCGGCGGCGTCGGATGCATTGCTGGCCCGCGATGGCCGTGCCTGGCATAGCCTCGGATGAGTGATGCAGCGATTCATCCCATCCGTTTTATCCTCAGTGATGTGGACGGCACCTTGCTGCATCCGGATCACAGCCTCAGCCCGCGCACAGCCGATGCGATTCGCGCGTTGCATGATGCCGGGGTGTTTTTCAGCCTGGCCAGCGGGCGCCCGCCCAAGGCCATGATGCACCTGATCGAGACCTTCGGTATCGACGTGCCGGTGGCGGGTTTCAACGGCGGTACGTTGATCAACCCCGATGGCAGCATCCTGGTGGCCCACCATCTGCCGGCGGAAGCGGCGTTAGTGACCCTGGCACTGTTCTCGGCCGAACCGGATGTGGAAGTCTGGGTGTTCGCCGATGGCGACTGGCTGCGCCGTGACTCGCCCGGGCCGATGGAGCAGCGCGAAGCCGACGGACTAGGGTACGGGCCGGTGGTGGTGGAGAGTTTCGAGCCCTACCTGGACCGGGTCGACAAGATCGTCGCCGCGAGCAATAACACTCAGTTGCTGGTGGAGCTGGAAGCGCAGTTGCAGCCGAAGGTAAAGGGCCTGGCTCAGGTCTCACGTTCGCAGCCGGTTTATCTGGATGTGACGGCGATGCTGGCGAATAAAGGCGAGGCCTTGAAGACCCTGGCGGCGCACCTCGAGGTGCCGCTTGCGCAAACGGCAGCCATCGGCGACGGCGGCAACGATCCGGCGATGTTCCAGGTGGCCGGGTTATCGATTGCCATGGGCCAGGCGGAAGAAACCGTCAAGCGTCAGGCCAGCGTGGTCACCGGCAGCAATGTCGAGGACGGTGCTGCCGAAGCGTTCGAGCGATTTATACTCAACGCACGATAAGTAAGTGCAACTTCCGATCACTGTAATGCAGTGATCGGAAGTTCCCGCCTCACTTACTTGGGCATTGCCCATTGCTGCAACTGGTAGCCACTTTTGTCGAGCTCGGCACGGGCCTGCAACAGCAAGTCTTCCAATTGCGCCGGGTCAGTGTAAGTGGTCGATGACAGCTGTTGGCTACCGATACGGGTATTGGTGCGGTCGATGACGCTCAGGCTGAGGGCGCCATGACCGTCGTGCCAGGCCACGCACTGGAAGGGCTGGAAGGCACGGTCTGCAATCAAAAGAGCTTCGTTGATGCGCAGCGGAGCGTTCATGTGTGTCGTCTCTCTCTGTGCCCATTCAAGTGAATACCGGCGGTTGGGCTGACCGTGCGGTGGGTTACTTGTACTGATGCACGATGGTGGGGGGCGGGTCACATGTCAGGACAAGAAATTTTAACTTTCCCTGACTGAAGTCATCTAAGCGGCTGTTTTAAAAGCGGAACTAACGTTTGGCCGGTGGGCAACTTTTTACAGGTTGATGGCTTTTTGCTCGCACTTATAGCGAAAGGGTACAAGCACGGCGTCAATATTTTGATATGTTGCTGTCTGGTCGCTACAAACTATTGTTTCTATTAATAAAAACTGACGCCAAGGAATAGTCATGGTTGTGACTTCTGCGCAACGCCGCTTGTTGGTCGTCGACCCCTGCGAGGATTGTCACGGGTTGCTGCCCGGCTTGCGCACGGTCGGATGGGAAGTCGACAGCTGTACCCTCGAAGATGTCGGTGAGCGGTCCTGCGATGTCGGCCTGTTGCGGTTGCAGCCTTGTCATCTGGAACGGCCCGAGGCGGTCAAGGAGCTGATTGGTCGTAGCGGCACCGAATGGATCGCGGTACTCAGCCAGGACGTGCTACGCCTGCAGAACGTCGGGGATTTCGTCTGCGAATGGTTTTTTGACTTCCACACCTTGCCGTTCGATGTGTCGCGGGTGCAGGTCACCCTCGGGCGCGCCTTTGGCATGGCGCGCCTGCGCGGCAAGGGCAACACCCCGGTGGGTGGGCCCGAGCATGAGTTGCTGGGCGATAGCCGGCCCATTCGCGAACTGCGCAAATTGCTGTCGAAGCTGGCGCCCACTGAATCGCCGGTACTGATACGGGGAGACAGCGGCACCGGCAAGGAACTGGTGGCCAAGATGCTGCACCGGCAGTCCCAACGACATGCCAAGCCGTTCGTGGCGATCAACTGCGGAGCGATTCCTGAACATCTGATCCAGTCGGAACTCTTCGGCCATGAAAAGGGCGCCTTCACCGGTGCGCATCAGCGCAAGGTCGGACGCATCGAGGCCGCCCACGGTGGCACGCTGTTCCTTGATGAAATCGGCGATCTGCCCATGGAGCTGCAAGCCAACCTGTTGCGGTTTCTCCAGGAGAAACAGATCGAGCGCGTGGGCGGCAGCCAGCCCATCCCGGTGGATGTGCGGGTGCTGGCTGCGACCCACGTTGACCTTGAGGCCGCCGTCGAGAAGGGCGCCTTTCGCGAGGACCTGTATTACCGGCTGAACGTGCTGCAAGTCGTCACCGCGCCCCTGCGCGAACGCCATGGCGACGTGGCGATGCTGGCCAATCACTTTTCGCGTTTCTATAGCCAGGAAACCGGCCGCCGCCCGCGCAGCTTCAGCGAAGAGGCCTTGGTGGCGATGGGCCGACACCCGTGGCCGGGCAATGTGCGTGAACTGGCCAACCGTGTGCGCCGTGGCCTGGTCCTGGCTGAAGGGCGCCAGATCGAGGCGGTTGACCTGGGATTGCAAGGCCCGCAGGCCGTGTCGCCGCCGATGGCGACACTGGAAGATTACAAGCACCGCGCCGAGCGCCAAGCGTTGTGCGACGTACTTCACCGGCACAGCGACAACCTGAGTATCGCGGCCCGGGTGCTGGGCGTTTCCCGGCCGACGTTTTACCGGTTGCTGCACAAACACCAGATCCGCTAGGTTTTTTTCAAAGGGTGCATGCAAATCAAAATGTGGGAGGGGGCATAGGCCACACACCGCCGTAGCCGGTAACCACGATGCGAAGCGAGCCGCTCTTGCTTTTGATCTTGATCTCAGGCGCCCCGTTAAACCACGCTGGCCGAACGCAGGCTTGAATCCGTGGGTAACCCGGCAGGACGCCGGGTTAGCCGCACTGGGCCATGGATG